>CAZDYU010000003.1:96052-99367 GCA_964509755.1 uncultured Occallatibacter sp.
GCTTCAGCTTGAAGGGTACGGGCTTCAGCCCGTACATCCAATCCGCCAAAGCCAGCCGGGGCTTTAGCCCCTGAGGGATCTTCTTGGGCTTCTCCGCCCAAATGCAGCCCAGATTGCACAGCCTTTTTATGTGTCCCAGCCTGAGCCTCCTGCCCCGGCCGAGTCTCCGCCGCTTTGCCGCTGAGTATACTGAACGGAGAAATCGCGGCCGCCGGTGCAGCCAGGCCTGCCGCCTCCAGAATCGCTTCCAACTCGCCCGTGCCAACCACGGCGTCCACCTCTGGAATGCTCTTCTGAATCTCGTCGCGATAGCGCTCCACCAGGCAGCCTGCGACGATGAGCTTCTTTGCCGAGCCCGAGGTTTTGTGCCGCGCCATCTCCAGAATCGTGTCCACCGACTCCTGCTTGGCCGTGTCGATAAAGCTGCAAGTATTGACGACAAGAATCTCTGCCTCTTCGGGACGAGACGTCAGCCGCGCGCCCGCGCGATCCAGCAGCCCCATCATCACCTCGGAGTCAACAAGGTTCTTCGGGCAGCCCAGCGAGATAAAGCCCACAATTGGGGAAGTGGGTGAGGAAAGTTTGGTCACACCTTCATTGTATCGGGGATGGAAAATTAAGGCGGGATTCGGTCTCATGCGATTCCAAGATGCTATCCAATGCGAAATGAGATATAGTGCTTATAGCGATTATAGCGTTTATGGAGTGCCCGATGCTTGCCAATAAGAAGAGGACCATAATTCCAGTTTCGGAGCCAGATCGGAACGACATTATCGAACTCTACACCCGGATTCGCGCCGCCGAGGCAAAACTGATCGGTCTCGACGGCAAGGCTCATCTTCTTCCCGCCGACCTGTCTGTCTTTCTTGCCCAGGTGCTAGGCGAACTCAAGGCTGGCAACCCGATCACGATTCTGGAAGACAACGCGGAGCTGACGACGATGGAGGCCGCGCGGATGCTGGCCGTCTCGCGGCAATTTCTGGTGCAGCTTCTGGAGCAGGGAAAGATTTCATTCCATAATACTGGCACGCATCGCCGAGTTTATGCGCGCGACCTGCTGGCGTATAGGACCAAACGGGATGCGGAACGGCGGAAGTTATTGGACGAGTTGGTATTGGCAGAGTGGGAAGATGGAACGTACGATGCCATACCAATAGGCGCTTTACTCACCGACTAACGAGTAGTTGAGTGTATGGCTCCTGAAACCCAAGCCCGGAAATCCGGACTTGGGATATCCGGCCATACGAGACGACTACAAAGGGAACAATTCGAGGGTTTGGTCTACCAGATTCCTTGTCCTGTCCTCAATCTGCTTGGCGCTCCAATGGCTCGCTTTTGCCAACTCCTTGTTGACACAAATTCCATTTTTGTAGCCGACTAATCTGCCCTTCCTGTCTTTCCTGTCGCGCTTTTCCTCGAATGCTTTGTTCCCTAACACGCTGTTGAAAGCGGTGATTGTTAGGTTGCCAAGTGTATGGACAAGTGATTCTTGCAGCGCTTTCGCTTTCTCCCTGTCTCCATTTGCCATCATCCTTATCCAGGAATTCGGAATATTGTCTCCTTGAGGGAAAATATGCTCAACGGTCCAGAAGAACAGTTTGTTCTCGACCCTCCAGAGGTCTACCCAGGTCTCTTTGGTCATGCCCTTCTCGGCCAAAGCGCAAAGGATGAATCGCGTTACGCCGTAGTTCTCATCGTAGATTGGGCCTCCTAGTCTGTTGCGAAATTCCTCGTCGCTGGCGGAGACAGACAGGAGGACTCTCCGAATGGTCGACAGAACTGCTCCGCCCGTGACGATTGCGATGTTGTCAATGACCGCCATGAAAAGTCGATCAAGATCCCGTGTGGGCGGAGTGTCTGTGAGGTTGCGGCGCACAAAGAAACAAACCAAGGTTGAGGCAATTTGCGACAGAAGAGAAATGTTTAACTTGAGCTTCTCCTGATTCCTGAGCAGGTGTAACATCAGCAGGTACGACGCAGCGCCTTGAATTCGTTCCAGATTCCTGAGCGGCGGCTCTAGCCCCTCCCACCTCTTGTCGGGACTGGAATCAAGCAGAAGACCGTAGAGTTTACCCGCCGATCTCAACTCTTGTAGGTAGGTTCTTGCGTCGTGTTCGATGAGACGCTCGTATATCTCGATGATATTGGACCTTGTTGCGATCGAGCCAAGTGGTTCCCCTTTGGTGCCCTCTTTGCGGAAGGGAGCGTTTAGTTCCTCTTTGGATGCGTTGTAGAAGTGGCGAAAAAACCTCTCTTGTATCCCGTAATCATCCCCCAAATAGCCAAGGAGGTCTGTCCACTGTCCAAAATATTGGTCGATGTTTCCAGGATTGATCTTTTCAAGTCGAGCCAGGAGTTTGTTTTTGATCAAGTCAACTGCGGTAAGGGGCACACCTCGGTTGTTAAGCGATTCAAATAAGGTGTAGGCATCCGCATGATTGGCCACTTCAATCTTTACGAGGCAAGCTCGGCTAACTCGATCAAGATAATCTAGGACTTGCGATGGGTGGTTGGTACCGTTCTCTCCGAGTTGCTGGACTCGGCTTTGAAAATAGCGGAATGCGCGCAGAATCTTTCGGTTCCCGGCGTAAGGTGGAAAATCGTAGGGCTGAATCACTCCAATGTCCGCAAGTACAGCTCTATAGTCACTGTTGTTGTTGTTCTGTATCTGCGGAACGACGCGAATACTTTCGCCGCTTGTTTTGAGAACAAGCTTGCGTTTCAGGTTTACGATCTCTACGCGCTGGTCTTCGCTCAGTTCACCTTCTGCTTCCTTTACGAACTGGTATAAGGCGGCGAAAAGTAATGACAAGGATGTGAGTCTCTGCTGGCCGTCGACTACTTCTAGCCTCTGGACGGCTAAAGCGTCTTCGGATTGGTTGATACAGATGATCGAGCCGAGGAAATAGCCTGGCTCATTGTTGAGGATGTCGTCAAAAAGAGGCTCCCATTGGTTTTTAGCCCACGTGTACTCACGCTGATACCGGGGAACTGCATAGACCACATGAGAGTCTATGTCAAAAAGTTGTGAAACGGGGTAGTTGTTGACGGACTTGATCACCGGCGGACTCTCCCAAGCATCGCGCGTTCATCCAAAATCTGTTGCTACGCAGTTCTCTATGGGTACTCTTGCAACCGATAGTATCACGTGACCAGGACGGTGCTTCGGCCTAATGATGCAAGTGGACCGATAGGGCCATTTGGGTACGGTTGTTCTTTCGCCGGATTGCCTTGCCCTGGGGGGCGCACCTCGCAATGGGGTGCTAAAATCATCAAGTGCCGGGTCCTACGCGACGTAATCCCGCCAACCCCGCC
>CAZDYU010000004.1:0-83211 GCA_964509755.1 uncultured Occallatibacter sp.
AGAGCAACAAGCGCGGAAGCCTGGTCTTCGCCACCTCCGGCCCCAACAGCCGCACGACGCAACTCTTCATCAACTATGCGGACAACCCGCGCCTCGACGGCATGGGCTTTGCTCCCTTCGGCACGGTGGTCGAAGGCATGGATGTGGTCGATAAAATCTTCCCCGGTTATCGCGAATCGCCTCGCCAGGATCTCATCACCGATCAGGGCGACGCATACCTGAAGGCGAACTTTCCAATGATGGACAAGATCAAGCTGGCGCAGATTCTTCCCGCTGTTCCTGCCGCAACGCACACACCGGCGGGCGCAAAACCGGCGGCTATTAAACCGGCCCGTTAATCGTGTTGAGGCATCCCATCCTTTCCGCAAAGAACGCGGAAAGGATGGGGCACCCAGTTCAAGGAATTTATAGGCAGGCTCAATCTCATCTATCTTCCCGCATCCGCTGCCAGCTTGAGCGCCCTGGTCATGGCTTCCTTGCGGCTCTGTTTCAGGGCAGCCATATTCATGCCGCCTGGCAGCCATCGTTCCGGGGAATAGAGGCGCAGATGCTCCTCCAGAATGCTGTCAAAGATTGCGCCTATCCGGGCAACGGCGGCCTGCGCATTCGGAAGGGCCTGGCGAAAATGAGCCATCTCTTCCAGCGCGGTCTCCGGGTGGTAGCTGAGCCGGTCTCCGGTTTGCATCGCGTCGACCAAGGCGTCGGGAGGATCGGAGACAGGCGAGGTCTGGTGCATGGCGTCATAGGCGCCGCGCAGCCGGGTCATGGAGCCGGCAAATCCATCCAACTGGTCCCGTTGCGCGGTCAGCCCCGCGGCGCGACGCACCACCACCGTCACCTTGGAGGCCACGCCGCGGCTGGCGACAGGAATTACCGTGGTCAGCGTATTGCCCTGGTAGCTCCACCCACTTTTACCGGCAACGCTGGCGTGCATTAGCGGAGAGCCATTCACCGTGACCTCTTGCGGCGGCCAATCGGCGGGCAAGCGCAATTCAAAACCGCGCGCAACGGGCATTCCTGGGTAAGCGCCCTGCACGGGACCAATCTCAAGGCGCAGTGAGTCTCCGGTTTGCGTTGCCTTGATTGGCGTGCGGGCAAAGACGCCCTTTTGATACTCGACGCCCACGCCGGAGTCTTCGTAAACCGAGTAAGTTGACGTCGCTCCCGGCGTTAGCGGCCAGATATTGACGATCAGCGGGTCCACCGGTTTTTGGCCGGTGTAGAGCATGGGCGGCTGCATGGGGATGATTGCGCCGGGGCGCAGATAGACCGGTATCTGCTCGATGGAGAAGCTGCGTTCCACCGTTTCGCCACCGTGAAAATGCTTGCCTGTGGGCCATTCGATCCACTCGCCCGGCGGCAGCCAAAGCTTCTCCGTGGCCAATCCCGAGGCCTTGTCGGCGGGGGCGATTATGGGCGCGACCAGCATCCGATCGCCAAAGATATATTCGCCCTTGCTCAGGTAAGCCTGATCTTCCTCCGGCCAATCGTAGTAGAGCGGATGCAGAAAAGCTGCGCCTGTCTCGTACGTCTTGCGCGCCTCGGTGTAAAGATATGGCTGCAAGGCATAACGGAGCTGATAGACGGAGCGCAGAACCGAGGAATACGGCTCGGGATAGGCCCAGGGACGGCGCTCGCTATCGGGATTCTTGGTGGTGTGAGTGCGCAGAATCGGGCTGAAAGCGCCAAACTGCACCCAGCGCGTGTAGAGTTCCGGATCGACGGAGCCGGGCAAGTGGCCGCCAATGTCGTGGCTCCAATAGGCGTAGCCCACGTTGGCCGCCGTGGCCGTGAACCAGGGCTGAAAAGCCAGCGTCTCCCAGACCGAGATGGCGTCGCCGGAAAAGCCGATCTGATAGCGGTGATTGCCCAGCCCGCCCCAGCGGTGAAAGAGCAGGGGGCGCTTGCCCTCGCGCTGCTGATCGGTGAAGTGCACGTAGTTCAGCCACCAGGTGGGGTTGACGCCGGGCAGTTTGGTATCCGACTCCTGCTGCCAGTCAAGCCACCAGAAGTCGATGCCCTGCTTCTCCAGCGGATGATGCAGCAGGTTCATGTAGTTGGTGGCGAATTTCTTGTCGGTGATGTCGAAGGGCACGTATTTGCGGGTCGCCGGATCGATGCCCATGGCCCGCGCCATGGCTGGATAAGCCGTCTCCCAGGGCTCGACGCCAGAGGCCGGATGCAGATTCAGCGTCGCCTTCAGCCCCTCTGCATGGAGCTTTGCCAAGAACTGATCGGGATCGGGAAAGAGCAGCTTGTTCCAGCTATAGCCGCTCCAGCCGAGCGACTGGCCAGACTGATCCCGCTCACTGGCGGCCTCAAGCTGGCCTTGGCTGGTGTGCCAATCCATGTCGATGACAAAGACATCCAGCGGCGTGTCGTTTTCGCGGAAGCCGCGCACCAGATCGTCAAGTTCCTGGTCGGTGTAGGCCCAGTAGCGCGACCACCACGCTCCAAAGGCAAAGCGCGGCGGCAGCGGGATGCGGCCGGCCACGCGCACAAAATCTCCCAGCGCCCGGCGGTAATCGTGACCGTAGCCGAAGAAGTACCAGTCTTGACGGTCACCAGCAGGCCGCTCCATCACCCACGGCCAGGGACTGTCTCGGCCATCGTGAAAGCGGAAGTCGGCCGAGTCGAAGAGCGGACGGGTGGAATCGTCCACCAGCGCCCAGCCGGAGCGCGAGATCAGACCTTGCCCCAGCGGTTCCTGAGTCTTGTCGCCCAATGCGCCGTCCAGGGTGCGCGTGGTGCCTTGCAGGTTGTTGGGGTCGGTATCGCCGGGGTGCCAGGTGACCTGTTTGCCTTTGAGGGTGAATGTGATTGAGAGGTTCTCGGGGGTAAAGCGGCCTTCCGGGCCAGATTCTGTAAGCACAATGGTTGAGTATTGGAGCGTGAGAGCCGAGGTCTTGATGGTCAACCCGTGGCGACTCCGATTGACCGGAATGTCGCTATCTCCCGTGATTGCGACTTCGAACTTCGGCACCGGCAGCCGCCGATTCAAAAACACAAGCGAGGCATGGTCCTCAAACTTGCCGTCGGCAGACCACTCCATGCGGATCAGTTCTGGGGTGAGGATGGTGAATCGCGCATGGCCCACCGCGACAACGGCTTTGGGATCGGCGACGGGATTGTAGAAACCGTCTTCCTGCCCATGCTGGATGGCCACTGCCATACGAGCAGGGGGCTGGGCCGGCAACGCTCCACAGAGTAAGATTGCGACTGCAATTGCGGTAAGCATTCCAGGGGAAGTTCGCATCGGCATCTCCAGCTTCACCATCACCGAAAGCCTACCACTGTAAGCCTGAATATGGACGGCACCGATTTCATCCTGTCGCGGTTCGGCGCTGCCGCACAGTGCAGAAATCAGCTGCTTAAACCACGGGCTAATAAACCGGATTACAATAACTCAGGTGGCCGAGATTACGAAGCCCACGTGAGGAGCGGCTAGACAGGCTGCTGAAAACCCAGTCCGGAGAGGGGCGGAGGCTTTATCCCCCGTGTGAAGCCAATGGAGTGAGTGCGGTTTTACAGTCTGCGAAAAAAGGGCTATTCGGGGTGCAATCACGATTGAGCGTTGCAGGGGCTAAAGCCAAACGTTGATATGATTGGCTTTATCGGCCCGACTAAAGTCGTACCCTGGTTACAAAGCCTTCAAGAATTGCCTCGCGATGAGTTTTTACGCAGCCTGTAAAGCCCGTACCCTTCACCCGATTGAGTTTTTCCGTAGCCTGTGAAGTCGCGTCTTTTTAATAACAGGATTGAATTATATGTTCGCTGGCGAGAGTTTTTTGATCTGGCTTGTCTGTGTGGGGGTCTATTGACGGAATTGATTTCAATGAAGGACACTGACGGGGATTTCCTCTGCGGCGCCGATTGGTTTTGAATCCCGGAGATGGCCTGCCGGAGGGAGTTTTGGATCGAGGTGTTGGACCCGTGCAGGAACCAAGTCATCAATCGTCCGATGAGACCCGTTCGCAAGGCTCCGCTGGATCGCTGCGCGAACTTTGGGCAGTGGTGGCTCGCCGCTGGCGCTTTGCCGCTTTGCTGGTGGGCGGATTGCTGCTGCTGTGCCTGCTCTATTGCCTGATCGCTCCCAATCAATACGAGTCCAGCGCGAGCGTGGCGCTGAACACGTCACCCGTCTCGACACTGAGCCTGCAAACTCCAGAGCCGTTTGGTTCCGCGTCGATTTTATCGGCGCCGGTGCAGCAGGAGACGCTGGCCAACGTCTTTCGCAGCGACCGGCTGGCCTGGAGGGTGATTACCGGCCTGAGGCTCTACCAGACGCCGGCATTCAAGGGTAATTTTGCGAGCCTGTTTCCGGAGTTTCGCCCGGATGCGGCAACGCCCGAGGCAAAAGCCTGGCTGCTGGAGAGATTTCAGAAGCGGCTCCGCGTGCAGACGCTGCCGCGCACAATGCTGATACAGATTCGCTTCCGGTCTACGGATGCGGCTCTCTCGGCGCAGGTGGTGAATGCGCTGATCGCCGCCTACGAGCAAGAGGACAGCGAGGCGCATGTACAGGCCACGCAACAGGCCTCGGTTTGGCTACAGAGCCAGCTCAAGGAACTGCGGCAGCGCGTGGAGCAGCAAGAGCAGCGGCTGACGGCCTTCCAGCGCGAACACGGCCTGCTGAATACGCCCGAGACGCTGGCCAACGGGCAGTCCAGCGAGACGCAGCATACTTCGGCCCTGGTGGAAGTGGATGAGGTGAGCCGGCAGTTGGTGGCGGCTTCAACGGCGCGGATTCTTCGCGAGGCTGAATATCGGGCGGCTTCGGCAGGCGATCCGGAGCTGGTTCTGGCCTCCGATCCGGGACTGCAAGGACAAGACAGCAACTTTGCCACATCGCTGCTACAGCAGATTCACGCACGGCAGAGCGCGCTGGAAGAGGAACAGTCTCAGCTCAACATTGAGCACGGTCCGAATTTTCCGCGCGCGGTGGAGATTCGTCGTCAGTTAGAGGAGTTGGACAGGCAGAAAAAGGCTGAAGACTTGCGGCTGGTGGAGGGCTTCCGCAGTGCATGGAAGACGGCCGTCGACCGTGAGCAACTGGTGCAGAAGAACCTGGACGCACTGACGGCTGAGGGCATGAAGGCCGATGAAGCTGCCAGCCAATACGCGGCGATGCGCGAAGAGACGAACGCCAGCCACGACCTTTATGTGCGGGTGCTGGAGAAGGCCGAAGAGGCGGGTTTGTCGGCCGGGATTGAGGGCTCCAGCATCTCCGTGGTGGACTATGCCAGACAGCCGGTGAAACCGGTTGCGCCCAATCTTCCTTTCTACATGGCTATCACGCTGTTTGTTGGTCTGTGGTTGGCGATTGGGGGCGTTTTCCTGATGGAGGCGATTCATCCCGCGGTAGTGCGCGCGAGTGTTGTGCTCTTCATTTTGGCTCTGTCAGGCATGGCGCTTCATGCCCAGGCGCCCACCACCAGCACCTCGGGCCTGCCTACGGGCGTTGTCCGGCTTCCCGCAACGCAATCGCCGCAGCAGACGCCCAATCCGCAGCAGTCGCCTTCGATCTGGGATAGCCCGCAGGGTGCAAATCAGCCTGCTTCGCCACTTGCGGGTCCGGCGCAATTGGGCTCTCCAATGCCCGCGCCCATCGGTCCGGGCGACTCTCTGGACATTGCCGAGTTTCACACTCCCGAGTTTCATTCCCTGGTGCGCGTCGCCGCCGATGGAAGCGTCGAATTACCGATGATTCACAGGATCAAGCTCTCCGGCATGGACGAGCAGGCAGCGGCTCGCGCCATTGAGGCGGCGCTGATTGAGCAGGGAATGCTGCTGCATCCGCAGGTCTCGGTGCTGGTGACGATGTATGCGGGTCAGGATGTGAGCGTGCTGGGCGAAGTGGCCCGTCCCGGCGTCTATCCCTACACGCTGCATCATCGGCTTCTCGATCTGCTTTCCGCGGCCTCCGGGCTTTCGCCGAACGCCGGCCGGCTGGTCAATATCTTCCACCGCGACGACTCCAAAACGCCGCATCCGGTGGTGTTGGACCCGAGCGGAACCGACACTACGGCAGAGCACAACCCAGAGCTTCTTCCAGGCGATACAGTCCAGGTCAGCCGCGCCGGGCTGGTTTATGTGATCGGCGATGTGGTCAGGCCGGGAGGCTTTCCCGTGGATCCGGCCCAGGGACTGACCGTGGTGCAAGCTCTTTCGCTGGCCTGGGGAACGACGCCGAATGCCGCCTCGTGGAAAGCTCTCCTGATTCGCGAGCAGAAGAGCGGGCGCACCATTACCAGTCTGAATTTGAAGCGCATGATTCACGGCCAGGAGCCCGACCAGTCCATTCACGACCGCGACATTCTCTTCGTGCCCGACTCGGCGGCGAAAAACCTGTTGAACAAGGCCATCGAGGCGGCCGTTCAATCGGCTGTCGGCCTGCCGATTTACGGAGTGATGGTCTACTCGCAGTGGTTCAACCGCCCGGCCTCGACCACGTCAACACCCAGCACAAAGCCAAAGTCACTCGATGAAGGCGGACGATGAGAGGCAAGGAGATGTATTTGTTGAGCCCAGGTTTCAAGTCACAGCTCAGCCGCATTATTTTTCTTCTGTCGTCCGTGCTGGTTGCTGGGGCAGGCGCTGTTGCGCTGCGCATCTTGCATTCGCACCCAGATAGCCGGCATCTGACACTGGCAGCCGGGGGCGGTCTGTTGCTTTTGGGAATCTTCTGGATCAGGAGTCTGGAGCGGCGGCTGAAGGATGCGGGATTGCCGCGCTGGTTTTTCTGGCCTTACTTGCTCTTTGTTTTGGCTGCGTGTTTTGGCGCGCATGAACGCCACCTGGCTGGTGGGCCGCAGTTGCCGGTGTTGTTTGTTCTTCTGCAAATGCCGGCATTTCTGCCGCAAAGTGCTTCGGCCTCGCAAAATATTTCTGGATACTTGAGGCCGGTGGGGCGGTATCTTTTTATTCTGCGCGTCTTGCTGATAGCTGCGTTTGGCGCGGCATTCTTTCACCTGGCGCTCAGGGCAGGGCAGGGAGCGGAGCGGTGGGAGATGGCGCTGGGGCTCGTTATTCTGGGCTTTGCATGGATTTACAACGTCGAAGGCCGGGTGCTGGATGCGCGGCTGCCGGGTTGGGTGCCGGCCGCCTTCTGCACTCTTGCGACGGGAATCTGCCTGCTGCCGCTTTTATTGCATCGGGGCGGCATTCATGCGGCGCTGGTGTTGTTTCTTGTGCTGCATTTTTTGACGGTATTTATTGAAGGTAAGTCAAAGGATGATGAGTTAGAGCAAATTGAGACCAGACCGCTGAGAAAAGCGGAGCCGATGGGAGGTTTTGAGTTTGCGATCTATCTGCTTTTGATTGCCGGACTGTGGGCGGTTTTGCATTTGCTGCGGGGCGACGTGACTGGCTTTTCTTATGCGTGGGCCTGGCAAGTGGCCTTCGATGCTGCTTCTTTTAGCCTTTGCTTGGCTTGGTTTTTCAGCGTGCGGGGAAGGTTAAGGGATCTGGGCCTTGCGCGCCGGTATCTTGACCTTTGCTTCAGTGTGCTGCTTGTTTGTGCAGTGCCAGTTGCCTATAGAATCCTGACTTTTCCGTACGCGATTTTGTTATTTATCGCGCTGCAAATCCCGATAACTTTTCTCCGGAAAGAAAATATCCCCGCGAGTTTCACTTCTGTCGCAGGGGAGCCTTGAGAGGTTTGCCGCGATGCGCCGCATAGCCTGGGGTTTGCTGCTGCTGTTTGTCTTTGCTATTCCGTGGGAATACTCCATGGACCTGGGCGAGCCGATGGGCAACATTGCCCGGCTGGCGGGCTTGGCGGTGCTGCTGGCGGCCGTTCCGGCGGTGCTTGAATTGCGGCGGCTGCGGGCTCCGGGGCCGATGCAGATTCTGGTGCTGGCCTTCTATCTTTGGCTCTGCTGCACTTACTTCTGGACGATTGAGCCGCTGGCAACTCTGGATAAGCTGCGCGGCTTCTTTCAGGAGATGATGATTGTCTGGCTGGTCTGGGAGCTGAGCGACAGCGCCGCCGATCTGCGCGCTCTGCTGCGGGCCTGCGTGGCCGGCTCTTGGGTTCTGGCGCTGCTTACCGTGGCCAACTTCGCCACGGCTGAGGCGATTGCCACGCAAATTCGCTTTGTGGCCGAGGGGCAGGATCCGAACGATGTGGCGCGCTTTCTGGATATGAGTCTGCCGCTGGCGGCGCTGCTGCTGAACAGTGAGCGGCGCTGGGGTTGGCGGTTGCTGGCCGGCGGTTACTTGCCAGTGGGTTTGGTGGCCGTGCTGCTGACGGCCTCGCGCGGAGGCTTTTTGGCTGCGCTGGTGGCTCTGGCAGGCAGTGGTCTGCTGCTGGGCCGCGCCCACGCCCGGAAGGTGCTGGCCGCGACGATGGCTCTTCCGCCCGCGGCCTTGGTGCTCTGGTTCATGGTTCCGCACGGAACCTTTGAGCGGCTGGCTACGATTGGCGAACAGATTCAGGGCGGCGATCTGAATCAGCGTTTGAATATCTGGCAGGCGGGATGGAAGGCCTTTGCTCATGCGCCGTTCATTGGCTCTGGCGCTGGAAGCTTTGTCAATGCGGCAGGCACCGCGCCCATCGATTCGGCGCACAATACGGCGCTCTCGATCGCCGTTACGGGCGGGTTGTGCGCGCTCTTTCTGGCTGCTGGGATTGTGGCCGCGGCTATCTGGGCGATTCGGCTGACTCACGGGCCGCTGCGCTGGGCGCTGGGGACGGCGTTGGTGGTTTGGCTGATCACATCGCTGGTGGCAACGGTCGAGGAGAATCGGACGACGTGGCTGCTGCTGGGGTTGATTGCGCTGGCGGGGCGGTTGGCTGAGGAAGAGCCGGAGGGGGTGGCGGAGTGCTTTCCCGATGCTGGGAAAAGTGTGGCGGATGGCGCGCTTCCGGCCAGTCCATGATTCGATGCGGACCTTGCTCTTGCGAAAAGCTCCGTGATAGGCTCAGGCTGTGGCGAGGAGGCAAATCGGCATGAGAGAGATTGTGTTTGAAATCGTGCAAGAGGCTGACGGCGGCTTTACCGCAGAATCCCTCGGCGAGAGCATCTTTACTCAGGCCGACAGTTGGGACGAGCTGAAAGCCAACGTCAAAGAAGCGGTTCAAGCCTTCTATTTCGACTCCGCGCCTCCGGCTTCCATCCGACTGCATCTGGTTCGCGATGAGGTGCTGGCTGTCGCATGAGGCTGCCTCGCGATCTGAGCGGAGAAGAACTGGTCAGGCATCTCGGTAAACGCTGGGGATACCGGAGAATCCATCAGGTTGGCAGCCACGTCATTCTGCAAACCGAGCAACCGGCTCCCCATCGCGTTGCTGTTCCAGCGCATTCGCCCCTCAGAATTGGAACCTTGAATGCAATTCTTTCTGCGATAGCCGCGCACAAAGGTGTCTCCAAAGAGACAATTCTCAAGAATCTGTAAAAGAGCAATTGTTATGACGACGATCCACAATCCGGCCAGCCCAGGCGAACTTCTGAAGGAGTTTTTGGGAGGAAGAACCGCAACTGAGCTTGCCGAGCATATCGGCGTTGCGCGTGCTACTATCTCCCGCATCCTGAACGGGCGCACTGGCGTGACGATGGACCTTAGCATCCGGCTTGGCGAAGCTCTGGGATTGTCACCGGACTTCTTCTCAAAGGCGCAGTTACAGTACGACTCGTGGGTCGAATCGCAGAAGAAGCGGCAGAAGATCCGGCCCTTGGCCGCGTAGGGACTGCGCCGATCCTGTAGACTGGCGATTGATTCCGCCAGCATGTTTACCCTCCCCCAACTCGCGAAGCTCTTTCAAGGCGGCAGCGTCAATCGCCGGATCTTTCGCGCGGCGGCTTCGGTTACGGCGGCGGGGATTCTGGTCAAGATCGTGGCAACTTTCAAGGAGTTTGCCGTGGCCGGGGTCTATGGGCGCTCGGACGCGATGGATGCATTTCTGGCGGCGTTTCTGATTCCGAATCTGCTGATTAATTTAATCTCTGAATCGATGAATCAGGCGCTGGTGCCGACGCTGATCCGGGTGCGGGAGCAGGAGGGGCATGAACGGGCGCAGCAGTTGCTGTCGAGCTCGATGCTGTGGGTTTGTGTGTTGCTGACGGGCGCTTCAGTGGGGATGGCGCTAACCGCGCATGGATTTTTTCCACTGATCGCATCACACTTTGCGCCGGAGAAGCTGGCGCTCTCAATCCGGCTCTTCTATGCGCTGCTGCCGGTGGTGCTGATTACCGGGATCGCGACCAACTGCACGGCCGTGCTGAACACCTTTGACCGCTTTGCGCTGCCGGCGCTGGCTCCGGTGGCAACGCCCGTCGCTATTATTCTTGGAGCCGTTCTGCTGAGCGGGCGCTTTGGAATTTGGGCGATGGTCTACTCGACGCTGGCCGGGGCTGTGATTCACGCCGTGGCGGTGGCGTGGATGATGGACGCGCGCGGCTATCGCTTTCGTTTCTGGTGGCACGGAGCGACGGAGGCGACGGGCGAGGTGGCGCGGCAGTATGGGCCGGTGCTGCTAAGCGGCGTGGTGGCCTCGGGAGGGCTGCTTGTTGACCAATCGATGGCCGCGATGCTGCCGGCCGGGAGCGTTTCGGCGCTGGCCTACGCCAACCGATTTGTGAGCGTGGTGATTACGCTGTTGGCGGGAGCGGTGTCTTCAGCGGTGGTGCCGCATTTCAGCCGCATGATAGCGCACAAGGACTGGAGCGCCTGCCGAGCCACTTTGCGCACCTGGGTGCGGCTGACGGCGCTGGTTTCGACGCCGATTGCGCTGGCGCTGATTGCGGGCGCGCATCTGCTGATCCGCACTACCTTTCAGCATGGAGTCTTCAAGGCGAGCGATACTGCGCTGGTGACGCCGGTGCTGATGATGTACGCGATTCAGATTCCGTTCTTTGTTTCAAGCAGGGTCTTTTACCGCTTTCTGGTGGCGATGCGGCGGACGGATTTGATCTTTTACTGCGGCGCGCTGAATCTGGGGCTGGATGTGGTTTTGAATCTGGTTCTGATGCGCTGGATGGGCGTGGCTGGGATTGCGCTGGCTACTTCGCTGTGGACGGTCAGCACGTTTCTTTTTCTTTGGTATTGGGCGTGGAAGCTGCTGCCGAAGGGGGAGGGGCTGGAGGCGTAGCAGCATGTGCAAAATCCACATTGACGAAAAACATTCCTCAGGGGCTAAGGCCCTATTGATTCCATGGGTTTTATCGGCACGACTAATGTCGTGCCCTTTCAAAGCAGAGCCCTCGATTGAGTTTTTCCGCGGGCTGTAAAGTCGTGCCCTTTCAAATTGCAGGAACTACATGGGAGTTTGTTCATGCGCAATGCTCTTCAATCCGGAAATCAGGGTGGCGGGATGCGGTTGCTGCCACTGATTGCCGCCACTTACTTCATGGTCTCCGGCGGGCCTTACGGCATTGAAGACATTCTGGGCGGCGCGGGGTATGGCGCGGCGATTTTGATTCTTCTGGTGCTGCCGTTTGTGTGGAGCTTGCCGACCGCGCTGATGGTGGGCGAACTGGCCAGCGCGATACCGGCCGATGGCGGCTTTTACGTCTGGGTGCGGCGGGCGATGGGGCCGTTCTGGGGCTATCAGGAGGGTTGGCTTTCGTTGGCCGCCAGCATCTTCGACATGGCCATCTATCCGGCGCTTTTTGTTGCTTACGTGGGCAAGTTTTTTCCGTCGCTCACGGCCGGTTATGCGCATTATGGCTGCGCGCTGCTGGTAGTGGTGGTCTGCACGGCGTGGAATCTGCGCGGCGCGCCTTCTGTGGGCAACGGTTCGATGGCGCTGTTTGTGCTGCTGCTGGCGCCGTTCGCGGTGCTGGTGGCGCTGGGATTCTGGCATGGGTTTACTTTGCATCCCGCGGTGCAATGGAGAGGGGCGCACTCGCAGGCGGGGATTGCGCTGGCGATTCAAGTGGCGATGTGGAATTACATGGGCTGGGATAACGCGGCCACGGTAGCGGGCGAGGTAGAGAATCCGCAGCGGAATTATCCGCGAGCGATGCTTTGGTCTACGGCGCTGGTGGCGGTGAGTTACCTGCTGCCTCTGGGCGCAATGGCTGTAGCGGGGATTTCAACGGCCAGCTTTGGGACGGGCGACTGGGCCGACGTTGCGGTGCTGCTGGGCGGGCCTGCGCTGGGGCTGGCGCTGATTGCCGGCGGCGCGATCAATGGATTTGGGATGTTCAACGCGCTGGTGCTGAGTTATACGCGGCTGCCGATGGCGATGGCCGAGGATGGGATGCTGCCTGAAATTCTAACCCGGCGCAACCGGCGCGGCGTGCCGTGGGTAAGCGTACTGCTGTGCGGAGCGGGGTGGGCGGCGGCGCTGAGCTTGCCCTTTGAGCGGCTGATTTCAATCGATCTGGTTCTGTATGGATCGAGCCTGCTGCTGGAGTTTGTGGCGCTGGCTGTTTTGCGGATGCGCGAACCGGAGCTGGCGCGGCCGTTCAAGGCGGGGAATCTTGCCGTTGCGTGGCTGCTGGGCGTGGCTCCGTTGATGCTGATCTGCTATGCGCTTTATGCCGCGCGGGCAGAGAGGATTGGGTCGATCTCGGCGCTGCTGCTGGCCTCGATTGTGGCGCTGCTGGGACCGGTATTTTACTGGCTCACGGCTCTTTGGCGAGGGTCTGGTCGATCAGGTTTTCATAAGCCCGCATAGCGCGGTCGAGGCGGAAGCCGTCGATGAAGGCGTGGGCAAAGCGCTGACCGGGCTGGAGGGTTTGCAGAGCGGAGAGCAGGGAAGCTGCGAGGGCCTCGGCTGAGACCTGGGGGGCTAGCCAGACGCCTGGTTGATCGCGAAGCAGCTCCACAACGCCGCCAGAGGCAGGCAAGGCAACTATGGGCAGTCCGGCGGCAGCGGCTTCCAGAAGCGCATTTGGCATGCCCTCATGACGCGACGGAAGAACGAAGAGCGTAGCGGTAGGGAAGTACTGCCACGGAGATGGAAGGTGGCCGGCAAAGGTCACGGCAGAGTCGAGGCCCAAGGCGGCGGACTGGGCTTTTAGAGCGGTCTCTTGCGGCCCGGTGCCGGCGATCAGCAGGCGGAGTTGTGGAGAGGTTTTGCGAACCAGAGCGAATGCTTGCAGCAGTAGATCAAAGCCTTTTTCCGGCGAGAGCCTTCCCACTGCAAGCAGCAGAGGGCCGGTCGTCTGTTGCTGAAACTGCTGCTGGCTGATGGACTTGCGAATCTCTTCGACATCGATAGGATTGCATAGAACAGCCAGCCGCTTGGGGGCAAGATGCAGCTCGGCGGACAGGTCGTTTGCCATGGCTTGCGTCTGGCAGATAATGCGGTCGGCGCGGCGGTAGAGCAGGCGATAGAGGAGGCTGGTGTACCAGGGAAGGCGGTCATAGGCCAAAGAAGCGGAGACCGTGCCGTTCTGGCGCACCAGTATGCGCGTTCCAGCAGGGAAGAAGGAGCGCAGCAACAGAACCAGAAAATTGAGGTGGAAAATGCCAGACAGGATCAGCGCTGGTTTGAGCTGCCGAATCAGCCGGAGCAGCGGCAAGGCTGCCGAGCGAACTCGGGCTGCGTTCAAGGCGTGAATCTGGAGCGAGGGACCGAACTCCTCAGGAGCAGGAGCGCTGCCGGTGACCAGTGCGAGGTGCACTTCGTACTTCTCAGAGGACTGTGAGGGCAGTTCCCGAGCCAGAATAGCGATGACACGCTCAGCGCCACCCCCGCCAAGATGAGGAATCACTAACAGAACCTTCGGACGGGCCTGTGGAAGCATGTGGAAAACCTCAGAGTTGTTAGCGAGTATAAAACATAGGTCCTTAGTAATCTGCAATTAAGGACCACTTTTCCTAAAGAATATTTCTCCTTGACATAACAACCCCAACTACTGTTTCCTAAGAGTACTGAAGTTGATTATCTCCAGCGTAAGGCCGATCCTTTTTCAGGTCAGTTCTGCGTTGCACGAGGGAAGCGGCAGAGACGATAAATGGGAGTGGACGCGCACGGGCATGGGGTTGCCTGATCGAGCGTTCAGCAAGCATAAGCTCCTGGTATCGCCGAGCGCCTTCTCTTACGCGCCTCCAGTTTGGTTTTCCACCGGAGCGCGAGGTCCTTTTGGGGAGGGACTCGTGTTTAAACGCAGCTTGAATTATGTACATAGAGGAATAGTGCCTGCATTTTGCAGTGCGCGCCGCCGCTTCGCGGCATCCACACATCAAGCGTCCAAGACGCCTCACAAAGTTTTAGGTCCGCGAATCGTAGTAGGCATTACAAGCCCGCAGACCTGCATGGTTCTGGGCGGGCGTTTGCGTACGCTGCGCGAGGCTGGTTTTAGGGTTACGCTGGTCTCCAGCCCTGGCGCGCTGCTGACGCGCACGGCTGCTCTGGAAGGGGTAGAGTCGGTAGCGATTCCCATGCGGCGGGAGATTTCGCCACTGGCCGATCTGGTGTCAATGGTGCGTCTGACGTGGTTGCTTTTTAGGCTCAAGCCGCAGATGACGGAGTTCAGCACGCCGAAGGCCGGGCTGCTTGGCTCGTTTGCCGCGATGCTCTGCGGGGTTCCGACCAGGGTTTATTTCCTGCGCGGACTCAAGCTGGAGAGATGCGTGGGGCTCAAGCGGGGTATTTTGCTGATCGCGGAGAAGCTTGCCGCAGCCTGCTCCGATGTGGTGCTCTGCAACAGCGACAGTCTTCGCAACGAAGCGCTAGCCCTGGGTATAGCGCCAGAGGCAAAACTGCGGGTGCTGGGCGGCGGCAGCAGTAACGGCGTCGATGTGGAGCGCTTCTCGCCGGGGCCGAGCGACCAGCGGCTTGGGCTTGTGCTTCCACCCCATGCGCAGGTGGTGGGCTTTGTGGGCCGCCTGACCCGCGACAAGGGCCTGCCGGAGTTGGTGGAGGCTTTTGAGGCCATTCTGGCGGCGAAACCGGATGCGTATTTGTTGCTGGTGGGCTGGTTTGACGCCGCCGAGGATGCTCTGGATGAGCGGTTGCGGATCAGAATTAGAAATCATCCGAGAATCTTCTCCACCGGCTACGTTGCCGATACGGCCCCGTACTACCGCGCAATGGACGTAATGGTATTGCCGACCTGGCGAGAGGGATTTCCGAATGTTGTACTGGAGGCCGCGGCAAGCGGAATTCCAGTAGTTACCACACTTTCGACGGGCTCACGAGACGCCGTCGTCCCGGAGGTGACCGGGCTGTTGATTCCTCCGGGCTACCCGGTCGCCATCCGTGAATCGGTGCTGCAACTGCTGGGGAACCCTGAGCGCTGTACTCGGATGGGCAAGGCGGCGCGCGCCTGGGTTCTGGACCAATATGTCAATGGGCAGGTTTTAGGAAGGACCGTGGATTATTACAAAAGCCTGATGAACCGGAAGAGACCCAGGGATTCAAGAAACGGGCCACTCTCCGGAGGGTCGGTTCTTAACCCAATTTAATGTGGAGTGAAGCTTCACGGCTCAGGATTCCAGACGGGCCGTGAAGCCGGCCTTGGCCAAAGCCGCCACGGAGAGATCGATGGGGGCGCTGGATGTTAGACGCGCCTCTCCGATACGGACCTCGTTGACCACCGCTCCCTCGACCGTGGATAAAGCCTGCGTAACGCGGCGAACACATGAGCCGCAGTGCATTCCATCGATGCGCAGCGTGAATTCAGGCATGATTACCTCCTTTTCTTTCGATGATATGTCGAGCGCTATCGATGCAGGTGCGGCTTCCCACCCAAACCACACCTGCAAAGATGCGGTTTGGGTGGGGTAACCAGTTCGTTTTCAGTTTCAACATGTGAATCTATTTCTTCTTGGATTTTGCGGGCTTTGCAGTCTTCTTGCCGGCGCGCTTTACGGCGGGCGCTTTCTTCTTTCCCAGCAGCTTCAGGTTTTTGTCGATGAGCTCATAGCGCTGGGCCACGCAGGCATGGCTGCGCAACGGATCGGCGGGCGTGTTCTGCACATAATCCAGCAGCTTGGCGACGGTGCTGGTGGCCACGTGCAGGCGCGTGTCGGAGGAGGCGTAGTAGATCAGCACATCGCCGTTTTTGCGCTCAATCCAGCCGTTGCTGAAGATTACATTGGAGACATCGCCGACGCGCTCCCAGTTTTTAGGAGCAATGAAGTAGCCGGCCGGCTTGTGCGTGACAACCCAGGGCCGCTCCAACTCGGTGAGCATCAGATAGACGACGTAGCGCAGGCCGGCGGCGGTATTGCGGACTCCGTGCGCCAATTGCAGCCAGCCTTTGGGCGTTTTGATGGGCGCGGGGCCGAGGCCGTTTTTGACCTCGGTGATAGTGTGGTACTCGCGGTTGTCGAGAATGATCTCGTCTTCGACGACGGCGTTTTCAATGCTGGCCGAAAGCCCCCAGCCGATGCCGCCGCCCTTGCCGGCCTGGATGAAGTCGTCTTGCGGGCGGGTGTAGAAGGCGTATTTGCCATCGACGAATTCGGGATGCAGGACGACATTGCGCTGTTGTGGTGACTTGCTCTTGAGGTCGGCGAGGCGCTCCCAGGTCTTCAGGTCTTTGGTGCGCACAATGCCGCATTGCGCCACCGCCGAGGAGGTGTCCCACTGCGGCGTCGAGGGGTCTTTGCGCTCAGTGCAGAAGAGGCCGTAGATCCAGCCGTCTTGGTGCTTGACGACGCGCATGTCGTAGACGTTAATGTCGGGGTCGGCGGTCTCGGGGAGCAGGATCGGGTAATCCCAGAAGCGGAAGTTGTCGATGCCGTTGGGGCTCTCAGCGACGGCGAAGAAGGACTTGCGGTCGGCGCCTTCAACTCGCGCCACGACGAGGAACTTGCCCTCATGCAGGATGGCGCCGGCATTGAAGGCGCAGTTGACGGCGATGCGCTCCTCTAAAAATGGGTTGGTCTTCTGATTAAGGTCGTAGCGCCAGGTGATGGGCGCGTGAGCGGCGGTTAAAACGGGGTTCTCGTAACGGTCGAAGATGCCGTTGCCGCCGAGAGACTTGCGGTTGCGCTGGGTGAGCAGTTTCTCCTGCTGCTTGAAGAGGTTCTGGACGCTTTTCTTGAATTCGGCTTGAGTCATCGATCTTCTCCGGTTCCTATTATTACTTGGCTTGAGATTGTGAGGCATTGGCAGCATCCAGGCGCTGCATCACCTCGATGCAGGCGCGTCCGTTGTGGTAGGGACACTTCCATGGGTCGACTTTGTACTCGTCCTGACTGGGCACACCGGACTTCGAGACGCGCCAGAACCACTCGCCATGCTGGTGATCGACGATGAATTTGTCGATGAATGCCCAGCTATTTTCAGCGGCGGCAAGAAAATGCGGTTGGCCGGAGAGTTGGTAGGCGTTGAGAAAGCCGACGACGGCCTCGGCCTGCGGCCACCAATGTTTGTCGGTGTCTGTGGGGTTGAGTTCGTAAAGCAGGCCGCCGTCCGTGTCCAGGCCCTGCTCAAAGACGGTCTGCGCCATCTTCACCGCAACCTCGCGGACTCGTTTCAGGATGCCGGCATCGCCCAGAACTTCCGCAGCCTCGCAGAGCAGCCAGCTTCCCTCGATGGTGTGGCCGAAGGAAATCTTGTTGGAGCGCGGATGCCACTCTTCGTCAAAGAACATGATGAGGTGATTCGTGGTGGCATCGACAATGTGGTCGAGAAAGATCTCGATCAGCTCACGCAGACGCCGGCGAACGATCGCATCTTCATGGAAGCGCAGCAGGGTGGCATAGGCTTCCATCAGATGGAGGTGGGTGTTCATGGATTTCTTTTCGTCCATATCCACCGCGCTGAGGCGCTGATCCTTGGCCAGGGTCCAGTCGCGCTCATAGGTCTCAAAATAGCCATTGTGCGCGGCGTCATGGCTGGATGACTCGATGGACTCGACCATGCGCAGGGCCTTGGCGAGAGCTTCTGGGTCACCGCTGGCGTGGTAGTACTCGGCGAGCGCGTAAACGGTGAAGGCCTGACCGTAGATGCGCTTTTTGGTGTCGTGCGGCCGGCCCAGATAGTCGAGCATCCAGTAGACGCCGCCGAAGTTGTGATCCCAGAAGAAGCGGTCCAGGTACTCGTAGGCGCGCCGAGCAGTGGCCAGATAGACCGGATCGCCGTAGACGGTGAAGGCTTTTGAAAATGTCCACAGGATGCGCGCGTTCAAAATCAATCCCTTGGCGGCGCGCGGATCGATGGTCAGGTCGTTGGAGATTTGGCCGCGGAAGCCGCCGAATTCCTCGTCGATGGTGTATTTGAGCCAGAAGGGCAGGATGTCAGAGCGGAGTTCGGTCTCTACCTTTTGCCGCAGGACTTGCATGGGTGTTTCTCCTCATCAGCGGGAGTTTCTGGGTTTGTACTCTCCCACCCATTCCGCGATGAAGCTGCGAATTGGGTGGGCACGAAGTTTTTTTGCCCGATACAAATTCTATGGTATCGTGACCATCTCAGGCAGGCTGGCTCAGAATTGCATCGATGCGGGCAAGTTCATCCGCGGAGAATCTGAGATTGGCGAGCGCGGCGACATTCTGTTCAATCTGCTCGACGCGGCTGGCTCCGATCAGCGCCGAGGTCATGCGGTTGTCGCGCAGCACCCAGGCCAGAGCCATCTGCGCCACGGACTGTCCGCGTTGGGTGGCCAACTCATTGAGCGCGCGAACCTCGGTAAGGCGGTGCTCGTCGATGTCCTTAGCTTTGAGAAAGCCGTGTGGCTTGGAGGCGCGGGACCCGGCGGGAATGCCTTTGAGGTAACGGTCCGTCAGCAGACCTTGCGCCAGCGGGCAGAAGGCGATGCCGCCGACGCCCTCGTTGCCCAGCACGTCGAGCAGGCCGTTCTCGACCCAGCGCTCGAACATCGAGTACTTGGGTTGATGGATCAGGCACGGCGTTCCGAGTTCGCGCAGAATTTTGACGGCCGCGGCGGTCTGGGTTGCGCTATAGCTTGAAATACCGGCGTAAAGCGCCCGGCCCGAGCGCACAGCCTGATCGAGGGCCATCATGGTCTCTTCGACGGGCGTCTCGGGATCGGGACGATGGGAGTAGAAGATGTCGACGTACTCCAGACCCATGCGCTTGAGGCTTTGGTCGAGGCTGGCGAGAAGATACTTGCGCGAACCCCAGTCGCCGTAAGGGCCGGGCCACATGCCCCAGCCGGCTTTGGTGCTGATAATCAGCTCATCGCGGTAGGGCTTGAGATCGAGGCGAAGAATCTCGCCGAAGGCGCTTTCGGCGCTGCCCGGCGGCGGGCCGTAGTTGTTGGCCAGATCGAAGTGGGTGATGCCGAGATCGAAGGCGCGGCGCACCATGGCGCGGCCATTTTCAAAGACATCCACGCCGCCGAAGTTGTGCCAGAGGCCGAGAGAGATTGCGGGCAGCCGCAGACCGCTCTTGCCGCAGCGGCGATATTGCATGGTGTCGTAACGCTGTTCGTTGGCGATGTACACAGGTGTGCTCCTTGAATCGATGATGCGATTGGAATACTAGGATCGAAACACGGCGACGCATGGACGCCATGCACCGGCGGAAGTCTCTGGACCCCATCAGAATCCTATCAGGAACAATGCTCTCACAGAACAGAACGAGGAGAGTGGACAAAGATCACGCTCTTTAGCTGTAGGCCGCAATAAATCTGCCACTACGCTGGGAAAGGATTGACCACTTTATGCCATTGTCATATAGTTTTCTTTTCCGAGTACAGGGAGAGGCAATTGCCACCCGCTGCGTGCATGCGCAAAAGAAAGCCCCAGAAGAACGCAAAAGAAAATGACGCCGGGAACCTCTTACGGAAGTGAGAAAGAAAACCGCGCCCTCGCAAAATGTGTGGGTGCTGCTCACATCCCACTATCCTTCCGCTTCCGTTTGCGCTACGATTGCGGCTAATCGAATAGAGGGCTTGCCGTGCTCCAGCGCCGCCTCAAATACTTCGTGCTTCTCGCCTCATTCTGGCCCGGGCTGGCTCTTGCCGCCTCGCCCAAGCCCTGCCTCTCAGCCGACGAAGCCGCAAAGCTGGTCAACAAGGATGTCTGCGTTTCTGCGCACGTCTACGATGTTGTCGAACTGCCGGACGGGATGCGCTTTCTGGATGTCTGCACGCCCCAAACTGCCGACGAGAACTGCCGCTTCACAATCGTGAGCTTGCCGGAGGATCGCGAAGATGTGGGCGAGTTGCGCAAGTATCGCGACATGGATGTGCATATCCGCGGGATCGTGCGGCCGATGCACGGACGCTCCGGAATGCTGCTGAGCCATATTCGGCAATTCAACGGCGGACCGCCGAAATTCAGGCCCAACCCGAAGCTTGTGCGCGGCTTCAACGCCAGTGAGAGCCGCCCGCCGGTCAACGATCCCAACCTGCGCGGGCAGGGCGGAGGCCGCGCGTTTATGAATTCGCGCGACCGGGAGACGCTGCCAGGCAAGTGATCGCTTGCATTTGCCGCACAGGGCGCAAAGCCCCTTCCAGAAGCCAGTGAATTGTTCTATAGTTCCCTTGCCATGAATTTCCGACTTAGCTTTACCGCTCCCTGCCTTCTGGCGCTTGTCAGCCTGCTTCCCAATGCCTCTAGCGCCGCCGCGCAGACAGCGCCGGCCACCAAGCCCACCGCAGTTGAGGCGCTTGCTTTTATCGATAGCACCGAGAAGGAATTGAGTGCGCTGAGCGTGGATGCGGCCCGCGCCTCATGGGTAGAGGAGACCTACATCACCGACGACACGGTCGCTCTGGTGGCCCAGGCCAATGATCGCCTCATCGCGCGGCAGACTGAGCTGATTGGTGAAGCGCGCCGCTTTGACGGGCTCACGCTGCCGCCCGATGCCGCGCGCAAGCTGCTGCTGCTCAAGCTGAGCATTGGCCTGCCCGCGCCCTCCGACCCAGCCTTGCGCGCTGAAACAACGCAGAAGGCCGCCGGCCTGGACGCCGCCTATGGCCGCGGTCAATACTGTCCCGATGCCAATTCCGATCACTGCCTGGGCATCGACGACATCAACATCAAGATGGCCAACAGCCGCGACCCGAAGGAACTGGAAACCCTGTGGGTGGGCTGGCACAAAGTTGGCCCGCCGATGCGCGGCGATTACGCGCGCCTGGCCGAGTTGAGCAATCAAGGCGCGCGTGAGCTGGGCTTTGCCGATACCGGCGCGCTGTGGCGTTCCCAGTACGACATGACGCCCGACGAATTTCAAGCCGAGATCGAGCGCCTGTGGAAACAAGTGGAACCGCTCTATCTGGAGCTGCACACCTACGTCCGCCGCAAGCTGATCGAGAAGTATGGCGACGCCGCCCGCCGCTCCGATGGCATGATACCGGGAGATTTGCTGGGCAACATGTGGGCGCAGGAGTGGGGCAACATATACGACGTTGTTGCGCCTCCATCTGGGCCGATGCCATACGATCTGGGCGCGATCCTGAAAGCGCGCAACACTGACGGCCCGCAACTGGTTCACTACGGCGAGAATTTCTATAAGTCTCTGGGCTTCGATGCCCTGCCTGACACCTTCTGGAAGCGGTCGATGTTGACCCATCCGCGCGACCGCGATGTTGTCTGCCATCCCAGCGCATGGGACATCGACAACCAGCGCGACGTGCGCATCAAGGCCTGCTTCCAGCCCACTGCCGATGACTTTGTCACCGTGCATCACGAGCTGGGCCACAACTACTATCAGATGGCCTATCGCAACCAGCCTTTTCTCTTTCAGAACGGCGCCAACGATGGCTTTCACGAGGCTATCGGCGACTCGATTGCGCTGAACGTCACGCCCGACTACCTCAAGAAACTCGGCCTGATCGACCAGGTTCCGCCCACCAGCGCCGACATACCACTGCTGCTGCACACCGCGCTCGATAAGATCGCGTTTCTGCCCTTTGGCCTGCTCATCGACAAGTGGCGCTGGGAGGTTTTCAGCGGCCAGGTAACGCGGGAGCATTACAACAGCGCCTGGTGGGCTCTGCGCGAAAAATACCAGGGCATCGCTCCGCCGGTCGCGCGCTCGGAGGCCGACTTCGACCCCGGCGCAAAGTATCATATTCCCGGCAACGTGCCTTACATGCGCTACTTTCTGGCGCGCGTCTACCAGTTTCAGTTTTATCGCGCCATGTGCCAGGCAGCCGGCTATAAAGGCCCGCTCAACCGCTGCTCGGTTTACGGATCGAAGGAGGCCGGCGCGCGGCTGAATGCAATGCTCGCAATGGGCCAATCGCGGCCCTGGCCCGAAGCGCTAAAAGTCATGACCGGCAGCGACAAGGCCGACGCATCGGCGATCGTCGAATACTTCCAGCCATTGATGGACTGGCTCAAAGAGCAGAACAAAGGCGAGAAGGAAGGCTGGACGCTTCCGGCCGACTCGCTGAAGTAGTTTTTCTTCAAAGTGAAGTAGCTGCCTAAGTGCAGTGTCCACTATCGGGCGCCCCCGGTGCCTCGCACTTGTGCGTCTGGGAGAGGAGTCCACGAACCCAACCGGCCAAACCGCCGATTACTGTCCGTCGACCTTCGCCTTCGCCTACTCACGGAGCTTGTAAACTTTCCGCAATCTCCCACGCAAAAAACGGAGGTAGCAGCGACCTTCAGGCCCCGGAAAATGCGTCCATCGGGAGCATTGCCTTCAGTCGCGGCCAATTTGCGACCTTACCATTGGAATCCGCTGCGGACTGTAGTTTCTTTTGCAGTGTTTTGCGGATGATTACCACCACTTCCATCACAATCAAGGAAACGGCCAAAATTCCAGCCGCGCCAGAGGCCGCCATGACCAAGACCACCCAACTCGCCGCTTGTCTCAAGCTTCGAAAGTGACCACGGAAAAGGGCAACCAATGCGTCAAACCGTCGCTAAGTGGCACAACTTATCTATTCAACATGCTTATTATCAATAGTTTGAATAGGCAAAATGCAAAAAACTGCTTTTTTAGATTCCCTTTTCCTTCGCTATTCTAGATTAAGTAACTCATTCAATAGATCTTGCTCGTTCATTTTGCGTTCGTCATATCTTCGCCTTGCGCAAATATTTTCCTTTTTTACCGCCGCCGGGCACCCTGGGGCTGACGATCCAAAAAATGATTGGTTGTTCATCTCTGGATGTTCAAACCTGGCAACGCGAGAGCGCGGCCAGGCAAGAAGAACTGGCCGCGCTCGAAGCCGGGGTCGCCGCGCAACGCTTGAAGCTTGCCGAACCGAGCGATGAATTGCGTTCGCCCAGTGAGCAGATCTAGCATCTGAAGCTGGTCAACAAGAAGCTGCGGTATACGATCATCGACAAGAAGAGTGAGAAGATCGTCGATCAACGACTATAACTCTGGAGTTAGGTCCTCTCACTAACGGCCAAGCCACTTCGTCACCAGCATTTTCTGCCTACAGAACAGCGCTTTCGCCCCGCTCGTCAGTTCGCACTCGCACCGCGTTATCGAGTGGGCAGACAAAAATCTTCCCATCGCCGATCTGCGCGGTTTGATTTACCTCAATGATCGTCTTGACAACCGTTTCCACATCGGAATTCTGAACCACGATTGAAAGAAGCCGCTTGGGAACGTACTTCATCCCGCCCGGTTTGTTAGTCGCGAGAAGCTCTGGAGGACAGTCCATGTTGACTTCTCCTGCGATTCCGCGCTGAAGTCCGCGGCCAGTTACCGCGGTCGCAGTCATGCTTGGGAAGCCAAGTTGTTCGAGCGCATTTCGTGTCGGCCCCACTTTCCTGGGACGAATGATTGCAATGATCTCTTTCATAAGTCTCTCCTAGAGTCCCTTGGCGCCGGTTCGGACGGTGTATGCGGTTTCGACAGGACTGACGAATATCTTGCCGTCGCCGAAGTTTCCCGTATACGCTCTGTCTTTGATCAGATCGATGACATCGTCTACGTTCTTGTCCTCGACAACCATCAAGATCATTGTCTTCGGAAGTTCTTCGTAGCGAATCGTTCCGACGGTGATGCCCTTCTGTTTGCCGCGACCGAAGACATGAACCTGTGTCATGGAGACAAAACCGGCGTCCGCAAGCGCTTCCGCAATTCCTTCGGCTGTTTCTGGTCGCAATATCGCTCTGATCATCTTCATGTCGTGTTTTCCTTTTCTTCAAATGTGAGTAAGCAAAGCATAGTTGGGAACCAGCGCTGAATCATTTCTGGTAGCGTGCAACTGCCATCGCGCACTTCTACTTGCCAAAGTGCTCAGCCGGCCGTTGCTAAGTGCTGATCTGGATGGACTCGCCCTTGTGCATTGCACGAGGAATGCCAAAAGCTGTTTTTGGGACAAGTGCGATTCTCAAATTGCTCGTACGAACTGCGGGAAACAATATCTATCCCAATGCATCTAATGAGGTTGTCATGATAATCATCTCTACAAGTTCTTGTGACTCGTATCAGGACTTAAACCTGCGATGCGTTCCGGCGTCGCGAGTCGAAGAAAAATATAGATTCTCGATGTTCTAACAGGAACATTTATTCCCAAGAAAGTGCAAAAACGTACGCGAAATTGTTTTCTTCATAATTAGCCAAAGTACGAAATCGCACTGTATGAGATAAAAACGCACTTGCTGGAACATTTTTGAAAGGAGTTGGATTGCCGGCAAGCGCAAAGTCATCCCGGCAACAGCTCATGCTCAAGATGTTGAAAAAATCGAACGGGCGTAAATAAACGAATAAAGCAATTTGGTTCATAACTTTAACCGCTATGGCTCGCGTTCCAGACTCAACTTGAATCGCAATCGATCTTTTAATTGGCTGCAACTTGGCAACACTCGTGCATTGAAAAGGTGAAAGCACGACAAGAACGGTACGGACAGGCCCAACCAATCCACATTAGGAGAAGAGATATGACTAGTCTGAATCTTGCGGAAGCGATGATCCTTGCCGTTGCTGAAGCAGCCGGAGCGTACTGGTTTTTCAAAACGCAAAATGCCGCTATAAGGATGCTGATGGCCAGTTTCGGATTCGGCTTTGCAATCGCCATCGTATTGTTCGATCTTCTTCCGGACGCCACGGAGCATTTTGCAATGGGTTATCCGCTCTTCGCTCTGGGTGCTCTCATCATGCTCGGTACGCGGCAACTTGGCGAGCGGAGATCGAAGAATGCTTCTGCGAATGGAACTGGATCAGTTGCTGTTGCAGGAATGGCCTTGCACAATCTTGGCGAAGGAATTCTGCTTGCAACCATGACTGGGCCGCTTTCCTTCTTGTTCTTTGCAGGCGCCATTTTGCACAAGCTACCGGAAGGCACAGCCACCTTCGCGCTGCTGGATGGCGTCAAGGAGAAAACGCGCTTTGCACTTGCCGCCGCGGTAGGCTTGATGATTCCGTTGGGTGCCGTGATGCGCATTCCGAGCGGCATTCAGCAACCGGTGATGGCCTTGCTAGCGGGAATGATTCTGGTTGCGGTGTCTGGCGCGATTGTCGAACAGACCGTTAGAAGTCTGGCGCCGGTTTTGCGTCTGAGGATTTCCGCGTATGCGGTAGGAGCTTTGATTGGCGGAGTTTCGTGCCTGATTGCGTAGAAGCAATCACTGGGTCGATCAGAAAACTCTTTGCTCTCACTTTGCCCTGGCATCCGCTTTCACTGCGGATGGCCGGGGCAAATCCGCAAGATGAAAAGTCGAAAGATGACTCGCAAATGGCGACTCTGCAATCTCGCGGAGCCTGTCAACAAGCAGAACAGCTCGATCAAATCGGTTCATGGAAATGAGGCCCTTATGACTACGATTCGTAAAGCGACCAAAGGTGATGTTCCGCAGATTTATGCTTATATTCGGGCGCTGGCAGAGTACGAGCACGTGTCGCCCGACAATCTCCATGTGACAAAAGAAGGCATTGCGCGCGATGGTTTCGGAGAAAACCCCTACTATTACTGCCTGCTTGCGGAGCACGACGGAAAACCCGCGGGATTTGCCATCTATCTGTATAGCTACTCGACCTTCGAGGGACGCCCATCGCTTCACGTTGAAGATCTGTTTGTCGTTCCACAACTGCGCGGGCTCGGAGTTGGCAAGGCATTGCTGGCGCGCGCGGCAGCCATTGCCGTCAGTGTTGGAAGTCAGCGCATGCAGTGGGAAGTTCTGGACTGGAACACGACCGCTATCGAATTCTATGAGTTGTTGGGAGCAAAGTTCGGCGATGTCTGGCGCAATATGAGATTGACAGGCGAGGCTGTCAACAAACTGGCCGAATTTGCGGAGTATACCCAACAAGAGGCAGCCGCGTAATCATTCTCAAAATGGCCACTTTGATCCCGCGATTAAACGGGACGGGATATTTCTATTCATTTTCTGGAGGAAAAAAACATGAACGCCCTTGAGTGCAAGAACAGAGTCGACACGATCTGCAGTCTCAAGAGCTTCGGCTGGTGCTGCATCTTCGCGCTTCTATACTCATCCATCGCTTTCGCCAATGACATAGGGGGTAGTCTATCTGGAGAGATACAAGACCCGAATGGCGCGGTAATCGCAAACGCCAAGATAACTCTGACGAATCCTGGAACAGGAGTTTCACTGACTACAGTATCAAACAACTCCGGCACGTACTATTTCGCCAGCGTTCCAGTGGGAACTTATGAGTTGCGTGTTTTTGCGGCTGGATTTCGCGCTTACCGTCGAACGGCCATTACGATGAACGTCACCGGCATTGTCCGCGCCGATGCGGTTCTTGAAGTCGGCCAGAATAAGGAATCTGTTACGGTCGAGGGAGCAAAGGTGGCCCTCGACACCGCAAGTACGCAGATGGGAGAGGTGTTGAGTCATTCCACGGTCGATTCGCTGCCGTTGAATGGACGCAGTTACTCTGACTTGTTGGCCCTGCAGGCCGGTGTGGCGCCGTCTACGACGATGACATCCTCGACCGTGCAAGGCCTCGGCCAGAGTGTGTTTTCACCTTCGGGCGACCTGAATCCCGGTGTTCTGTCGATCAATGGTCAACGCGAATCCGCCAATGGATACATTGTGAACGGCGCCAATGCGGAGGAAAACGGCAGTTTGACGGCAGCGATAATTCCAAATCTCGATTCGATCGCGGAGTTTCGGATTCTGGTTAACAACCTCGACGCCGAGTATGGCCGATACAGTGGAGGACAGGTCAACGTCGTCACCAAGTCGGGAAGCAATGCGATTCACGGCGATGTTTTTGAGTTCTTTCGGAACACGAACCTGGACGCAAGGAACTACTTTTCTCAAGATCGAGGGATCTTCAAGCAGAACCAATTTGGTGCAACGCTGGGCGGTCCAATCAAGCGCGGCAAGGTGTTTTATTATGCCGATTATCAGGGGACGCGGCAAACGCAGGGCATGGACACGGGGCGAATTCCCGTACCGACTTTGCAAGATCGCGCGGGAAACCTATTCGATCAGTCAGGCTCTTTTGCGACACCTGAGACAATCGACGGCCAGCCTGTCAACGTTCCGATGACGGTCAGTGGTTCTTACTTCGCCGGTCAGATCCTTAGTCCGAAGTTGGGCTATTCTGTTAAGCAAGGGGAGCCGTACTACTTTGTTCGCGGAGAGACAATTCCCGGCAGCCAGGGCGGCACCTATTCGTTTGACTGCGCTTCCACTTCCGATTGCGTCTTCCCGAATGCCGCCATTCCGCAGAATGCCTGGTCGGCTCCCGCAAAGGCTCTTCTGCAATATATTCCCAAGCCAAGTGTTTCAGACAATGAATACTCGACATCGGCATACAACCAGCAGTTGCGCGACAACAAGGGCGCCATGCGCGTGGACGCCGATACGCACTGGGGAAGATTGAGCGGCTATTACTCGCTCGATGACTACGTGTTGGACAATCCCTACCCAACGTCGCAAGGTGGAGCAAACGTGCCAGGGTTCAATGCATTGTCAGTGGGCCGTTCGCAACTTATCGTCATTGAGCACGACAGAGCAATTAAGAGCACAGCCTTCAATCAGTCCCATATAAGTTACACCCGAATCGCCAACGATCTAGGCAAGCCGGTTGGAGGCATGGGCGTGAGTCTGGCTTCGCAGGGATTCGACACTGGAGCCGGATCGCTCGGCATTGTTGCAGGCCAACCCGATAGCGAGGGGGTCGAAGACGTAATGTTCAACAACTTCACGATTGGAAGCGACCCGAACCAATATCGCCAGATGAATAACACCTATGAGGCTACCGATGATTTCTCAATAATATGGAAGACTCATACCTTCAAATTCGGAATACATGCCGATTATGACCAGATCAACACATTTCCCTATGCGCAACTCAACGGCAGCTTCCAATTCTACGGAACCGAGACAGGGGTGGACTTTGCGGACTTTCTTCTGGGCATCGCCAGCCAATATAACCAGAATGGCCTGCGGCCTTTTTACGAGCGGGAGAGCTATTGGGGAGCATACGCCCAAGACAGTTGGCGAATTCGATCTAATATTACGCTGAATGCGGGTCTTCGCTGGGACAGAATTGAGCCGTGGTGGGAGAAGTACAACAACAGCATGACTCTTGTGGCCGGCCAGCAATCGGTTGTCTTTCCAACCGCGCCGGTGGGAATTGTCTTCCCTGGCGATGCGGGGATTCCGCGCACGCTTGCGCCCGCGCAAAATCATAACTTCGCTCCTCGCATCGGGTTGGCTTACTCACCGTCGCTTGGGAAGAACTCTCTGCTGAGAATGATCGTCGGTGAGCAGGGAACAACCAGCATCCATGCAGGATTTGGGATTTTCTATACATGCGTTCCCGGTGAAAGCCTCGGATTGATCAGCGATAACGCTCCTTACGGATTTACCTACACGAGCCCAGCTCCTCCGCTTTTAGCGACACCATTTATGGATGCCGCGACTGGCCATTCTGAGGGACAGCGGTTTCCTGCAAAGTTTGCACCATTGACTGTGAGCAGGGACAACCCCGATTCAAATATCGATTGGTCTCAATTCGAGCCGATCAGCGCTATTCCCGGCTATTCTCCTACGAATATGACGGCGTATACGGAAGAATATATGCTTTCCTGGCAGCGCCAGATCGGGACTCAGACACTGGTCAGCCTGACCTATACCGGAAACCAGGCGCATCGGCTTCTTGTGATCAAAGCGGCCAATCCAGGCAATCCGGCAACGTGCCTCGCATTGAGTGAAACTACTGAGGTTTCCGCGGACAGCCCAACTTGCAAACCTTTCGGTGAGAGCACAACCTACACCAGTGCCGCTGGCGCAACGGTTAACGGCACGCGTGGTCCTCTTGGCCCTGCCTTCGGAAGTGTCAGTAATCAAAGCGGAATAGGAAACTCGACATACAATTCACTGAAAGCCAGCGTGCGTTATTCGAGCGGACAGGGAGAGATCTTTGCCGGCTATACATACAGCAAGTCCATCGACCAGGCATCGAATCTTGGCGATCAGGTAAATCCGATCAATCCAAACTTGAGCCGCGGCCTCTCCTCGTTCGATATGCGCCAAAATTTCGTTGTAAGTTATACCGCGCATTTTTCGGTCGTGCGCCTTCTGAACATTTCAAACCGCTTGGGCAGCGGCTGGGATCTCTCAGGAATAACTCGTTTCAGCACGGGATTTCCCGTGACCCTGACGAACTTCGGGGACACATCGTTATGGGGAACGCAATCAAATGGCATCAACAATCTTCCTGTTGACGAGCCAAGCTATCAGGCAGGCCCCCTGGAGTTGAATCACAATCCTCGAAACGGAAAGCCCTACTTTAATACGGCATTGTTCAGCGTGCCGGCGATCGGCGATCCAGGAAATGCGCGCAGGCGGTTTTTCTCAGGACCAGGGATCGACAACTACGACATGAGCTTGCAGAAAAGTCTTGGTTTGTCGAGCTCGCGCTCTCTTTTACTGCGCGTCGAGGGATTCAATGTCTTCAATCATGCTCAGTTTTACGGTCCCCAGGCAATCAACGGTAATATCACCGATAAGTCAAGCATCAACCTGACTGGCAGTCACAGCGAATTTGGATATGCGATGAGCGCCGCCGCGCCAAGGCTTCTGCAGTTAGCTGCGAAGTTGGTCTTCTAATCACTTAAACTGCGCTGCCATGCCAAGAACATATCTGTACGAAATTCGAGGCGACAGACGGGAACGTACATCTGCCGCCTCGTCATTCTACCGAAGCGCTTTTTTTTCAGCTCAATTTCCGCAAATTCTTTCGGTCAGCACTGCCCGCGGATAATCGAAATTGGCCAAGGATAACTTACCCAAATTGAGTGTGTTGCATCACTTACTTCTCGTCGAGTTTGTCGAAATCTTGTTGCGGATTTGCTAAACATTGCAGCAAATTGAAGGATTGTGCTGCGTCCGCTGCGTGGTTGAAACGAATTGGAACAGCAATTGCATTAAAACAAGCAGCGGCTTCCCTTTCCTTGTTTCGATGTCCGCGGCCAGAGCAGTTATTGAATGCAGGAAATCAGAATTTGGAGTTCAGAGGAGGTCAAGTGAACCCTATCCTTTCAGGCACGACCGAACAAGTCGCTCCCAAGCTAGGGACCCATCCATGTTTCAACCAGGAGGCGCGCCACACCCATGCGCGCATCCACCTTCCCGTGGCCCCGCTCTGCAATATGCAGTGCAACTACTGCAATCGCAAGTACAGTTGCGTAAACGAAAGCAGGCCGGGAGTAACCTGCGCGATCCTCACTCCGGGGCAGTCCATCGAGTATCTGCGCAAGTATACAGAGAAGGTATCAAACCTGAGCGTCGTTGGAATCGCCGGACCGGGTGATCCCTTTGCCTGTGCCAGCGAGACACTTGAAACGCTGCGGATGGTCAAGGCAAGGTTTCCGCATTTGCTTCTCTGTGTGGCATCCAATGGACTGAATCTGTTTCCCTATGTTGACGAACTGGCCGCGGTCGGTCTCTCGCACGTTACGGTCACAGTTAACGCCGTCGATCCCAGGATAGGCGCGAAGTTTTACAAATGGATGGTAGTAGATGGCCAGCGTTATGAGGGCATAGAAGCCGCCGCGTTGCTCTGGGAACGGCAGCGGAAATCGATCCGGGCGCTCGCGGAAAAGGGTGTGATCGTAAAAATCAATACGATCTATACGCCCGGTATCAACGACACGCATATCGAGCAGGTAGCCCAGACCGTATCCGTGCTTGGCGCGACGATCCTTAACATCATGCCGCTGCTTCCCACGGCAAATACGCCATTTGCTACCATTACTGAGCCCGATAAAAAAGCGGTCCAGCAGGCACGAGCATTAGCAGGGCGCTATCTGCCGCAGATGACTCACTGTTCAAGGTGCCGAGCCGATGCGGCTGGACTGATTGGAGAGGAGAATTCGCAGAAGAATATTGACCTGCTTCAGATTTCGGCGAAGTTTTCCGAGGATAATGCGACGCCGATCAGTGAGCCCGTTGTGAGCGCCGGTAACTCACTGCCGATGACGCTATCTTCCAAACTGCGGCTGACGCCTACTCAGGAGCGGCCGTATGTCGCCGTGGCAAGCCGCGACGGATTATTTGTCAACCAGCATCTCGGAGAAGCTACCCAGGTCAGGGTCTACAAGCCATCAGAACGACGTTCCACGCTTGTCGATATACGCAATATCGCCAGCGAGGCAGGAGGCTCCGCACGTTGGCTCAGCATGATCGACAAACTCAAGGATTGCTGTGGCATTCTGGTCAGCGGGGCCGGAGCAGTACCAAGAAAAATATTCGATCACCATGGAATGACTGTTGCCATTGTGGAAGGTGTTATAGACGAAGCGCTCGGCGCAACCGCAACAGGCGGCGATTTGATGTTCATGTTAAAGCCGAAGTTTGTCTGTGGATCGTCGTGCAGCGGAGAAGCCGACGGCTGCGCTTAAGCTCAATCATCTTTGTCAATCGTGAAAGGAACAATATGGAGACCAACGAGCAGGAGCTACATGTAATTCAAGGCGCACTTGAAACTATCCGAGCAGGGATCGAAAGCGATGGCGGCGACCTTGAGTTGCTCAGTTTTGAGAATGACATCGCTCGCGTCCAACTTGGAGGTGCTTGTGCTGGATGTCATATGGCTGGGCAGACGCTAGGTGGAATTCGCAGGCATCTGACCGAAACGCTCGGCAGGCCGATACGAGTTTTTCCAGCGTGGAAAGACTGATCGCGAGCACAAGCATTGTTGCGCATAGTCATCGCATGAGCCAGCAGAACGACGGAGGTTGCCCGTATGAAAGCTCAAGCACTCAACCAAGTCATCATCAACGACACAACATTGCGGGATGGCGAACAGACGGCTGGCGTGTCCTTCACGCTGGAAGAGCGCCTACAGATCGCTGCCGCACTGGCATCCGCGGGTGTTCCCGAGATTGAAGTTGGGATTCCGGCAATGGGCATGCGTGAGCAGGATGAGATTCGCGCAATGTCAGATCTTGGGTTGCCTGCCAGACTGATTGCCTGGTGTCGTATGCACAACGACGACCTACAGGCCGCGCTTGCCTGCAACGTGTCGATGGTCAATCTATCGATTTCTGTCTCCGATCAGCAAATTACACGTAAAATGCAACGCGATCGTAAGTGGGTTTTGCATCAGACGACGCGAATCATCAAGCAAGCACGGGACTCTGGGCTGACTGTCTCTCTCGGCGGCGAAGATAGTTCGCGCGCAGATATGGACTTTCTGCTGGTGCTTCTGGATGCAGCGGAGAGCGCTGGAGCAACCCGCTTTCGCTTCGCCGATACGCTCGGCGTGCTCGATCCGTTCGTAACCCTGGAAAAGTTTACGCGCTTGCGCCGCTCTACCGGAATGGAGTTGGAAATACACGCGCACAACGATCTCGGTCTCGCTACGGCGAACTCCCTGGCCGCTGTCCGCGGCGGTGCAACACATGTGAGCACCACGGTTAATGGCCTTGGAGAACGCGCGGGCAATGCGCCTCTTGAAGAAGTAGTGATGGCAATGCGAATGCTCGAAGGCAGGGAGACGGGAATCGTTTCTGGTGATCTCAAAAAGCTATCGACAGTGGTGGCGAATGCTTCCGGACGACCGATCGCGGTGAATAAGGCGGTGGTTGGCTCAGCGATTTTTACGCACGAATCGGGCATTCACGTGAGCGGCTTATTGCGTGACCCGAAGAATTACCAATTTTTGGATCCAGCGGATTTTGGGCGCTCGAACGAAATTGTGCTCGGGAAGCACTCAGGAGCCGCGACAGTGCAGTGGGCGTTCAAGAATCTCGGAATCACGCTCGAACATGAGGACGCCAAAGAGATCCTTACCTACGTTCGCGAGCATTATGTGACCAACAAAGTTCCGCCCTCGCACGAAGAATTGTGGCATTTTCACAGCATAGTGAAAAGCCGATCAAAGCTTGTACCCATCGATCAAGTATCGTTGCTTGGACTTGCATCTTGAGATGGCATGGCGCCTGTCATTCCTCAAGACGACCGCTTAAAACAATATTGAGTGCAGAGATCAGACTTGCCTTTTTTCTCCAGCCAAAGCATACCGTATTGTTGAAACATCCATAAGGATAGCATAAAGAAAAACCAACAAATAATCGGGAAGACCGCATAATCATTGACGATCCTATTGTTTTCGTGCTAAATTAATCTATGTCTACCCATGGAGCAGCTCAATTTCGGTCGAGTTGCGGCACCATGCCGCGAGCCGAGGCGCAAGGCCTTCAGGCGATGCGCCTGAGCGTATTCCATCATCCTCCGAAATCTTTTGAAACAGAAGCCGCTCTCATCGAGCGGTATCGCCGATGGTGCAGCTCGTTGCTGATATCGTCTGCTAACAACTCAGCGATTATCGCGAGCTGTCAATATCGCACTGGCAGGTTTACTCACTCCGTTAATGGCTTGACTACATCATAATTGACACCGCCAACTAAGTATCGCTTGTGCGCGGGAAGGCGAAGTGTCTCAGTCCGAGGGAATCATCCAGAGCTGCGTTTGAACTATTGGGCAAATCAGTTGGGTCGAGTTGAGGGTAGGGAATGGATATCATAGGAAATGACAACTGGAATTGTCTCGCCGGCGAGTGCCGCATCCAGGCATGGCCTTCTTTGCACGAGATGAGCCAAGTGATTGCGGAGAGCGCAGACCTGTCCCATACCGTCCAAATCCTTTTGCAAATCATGGAGAAGCACATGGGCGTAGTGCGGGGCACGGTGAGCCTGTGCGATCGGCAAGCAGGAACAGTTTATATCCACGAGAGCTTCGGCCTCACCGAGGAAGAAGAGGCGCGCGGCATTTATCGATTCGGAGAAGGAATTACCGGAAAGGTGGTGGAGTCCGGGCAGGCGATGGTCGTTCCCCGGATCGGGGACGACAAAGACTTTCTGAATATGACGCGCACCCACACGGAGCAAGATAACGATCTATCGTTCCTGTGCGTTCCCATCAAGCGTGGAAACAAGGTACTGGGAACGATCAGCGCGGAACGCATGTACGACAACGATATTCTGCTTAAATTGGATACGGAATTGATGGGAATCGTTGCCTCGATGATGGCCCAGGCAGTTGAACTCTACCTGATCGAGAATGTTGAGAAAGTATCGCTGCTGAATGAAAACCGGCGCCTTCAGAATGCGCTCAAGGACCGGTTCCGCCCCTCGAACATCATTGGAAACAGCAAAGGAATGCTTGAGGTCTATGCTCTCGTCGAGAAGGTTGCCAAGACCAAGACCACGGTGCTGATCCTGGGCGAGAGCGGCGTGGGAAAGGAATTGGTAGCCAACGCAATTCACTATTCCGGGCTCGGTCAAGAAGCACCTCTGATCCAGTTCAACTGCGCCGCCATCCCCGAAAACCTCGTTGAAAGCGAATTGTTCGGCCACGAAAAGGGATCGTTTACCGGTGCAACCAACTTCCGGAAAGGCCGCTTCGAGGAGGCGGATGGCGGAACGATCTTTTTGGACGAGGTAGGCGACCTTCCATTGCCTGCACAAGCAAAGCTGTTGCGCGTGCTTCAGGAAAAGACGCTTGAAAGGGTCGGGAGTAACAAGGCCATCAAAGTGGATATTCGCATAGTCGCGGCAACGAATCGCGATCTTACCGAGATGGTGAAAGAGCGCACTTTTCGCGAAGACCTCTACTACCGGCTGAACGTGTTTCCTATCACTATTCCGCCTCTTCGCGACCGCGATAGCGATGTCATCGCCCTGGCGGATTTCTTTGTTGCCCGCTATGCGAAGGAGTGCAAAAAGGATGTTAAGAGAATCTCGACTCCCGCGCTGAATATGCTGATGAGCTATCACTGGCCCGGCAATGTCCGCGAACTGGAAAACGTGATTGAACGGGCGACGATTCTCTCTGAAGGCGGCGTGATTCACGGCTACGATCTGCCTCCTTCTCTACAGACGCCTGTCCTGTCGGGCACGGTGCAAAAAGGCGGACTCAGTGCCCGGCTCGGAGCTATCGAATACGAGATGATTGTGGATGCCTTGAAGACGCAAGATGGCAACATGACAGAGGCTGCAAGAGAACTCGGCCTCACGCGCAGAATACTCACTCTCCGCATGGAGAAATTCGGAATCAATTATAAAGACTTCCGGCTTGTCGATAAGAAGAAACAATCGACAGCTCAAGCTCGATAGAGTTCACAAATTCTCGGCACAGTAGCCGTTGAAAAGCCTCGGTTTTTTCAAAGACAATTCTGCTTGTTTCCATTGCTCGTTACATGCTCATAGATGGCCGTCATATGCCGTTCCACTTCGGCGCATCCCGCGGAATGGCGGACCACAACATCCAATTGTTCATTTATGTGCACAATACGTGTTCGAGAGGTAGTGTCCGCGAAACTCCCGCGTTGGACGGAATTGCACATTCCTTCACCGGCATGTACAACTTCGAACGGTTTCTGTAAGCCGCTCTCCAGAAAATCCGCTGTTTATGGATTCGTAATGAACCGCGGGCACGACCGCAGAAATACTTGAAATAATATCTTGCGCCAGTATCATTCTCATTATGCACGGATTATCTAATTGCACGGCTGTATCTATCGAAACGATACATGTCGCTCGCCTCATTGTTCTTTTGTTTGGCACACGTCTTGCATCTATTCATGCGTACGGCAAGACTCAAAGCCCAGCGACACATTTTTTGTCTCCCTGAGTTTGCAGTGGCGAACTAAGCGCAGGTCAGAAACAACAAACCCTAAACCATGCAAGACGGATGGGGAGAATATCCAGTTCCGAAGGAGGAGTCACCATGACAAGGAAAATCGCTTTCTATGGTAAAGGTGGAATCGGTAAATCCACGACGCAACAGAACACTGCGGGCGCGATGGCGCATCGTTTCAACCAGAAGGTATTCATTCATGGCTGCGACCCGAAGGCCGATTCGACTCGTCTGATCCTCGGCGGCAAGCCGCAGGACACTGTGATGGATATGCTGCGCGACGTGGGCGAGGAGAATGTGACCGTCGAAAAGGTCGTCAAGACAGGATATTCAGGCATTCGATGCGTCGAGTCGGGCGGCCCTGAGCCCGGTGTAGGATGCGCCGGTCGCGGTGTGATTACCGCTATCAATATGATGGAAGAGTTGGGCGCCTATAGCCCGGACCTCGACTTCACATTCTTCGATGTCCTGGGTGACGTTGTATGCGGCGGCTTTGCGATGCCCATGCGCGAAGGCAAGGCCCAGGAGATCTATATTGTCGCATCCGGCGAGATGATGGCGATGTATGCTGCCAACAATATCTCCCGCGGACTGCTCAAGTATGCCGACCAGAGCGGTGTCCGGCTTGGCGGAATCATCTGCAACAGTCGCAAGGTGGACGGCGAATTGGAATTGATGGCTGAGTTCACCAAGAGGCTCGGCACCAAGATGATTCACTTTGTTCCCCGCGACAACATCGTGCAGAGGGCTGAATTCAACAAGAAGACGGTCATTGAGTACGACGAAACATGCAACCAGGCCAGCGAATATTCCGAATTGGCTCGCAAGATCATTGAGAACAAGGATTTTGTTGTGCCAACTCCGATGTTGATGGCGGAACTGGAAGAGATGGTTGTCAGCTACGGAATTCCAGACTGATGTTCGTTTGCTTTGCTGCCATCTTAGGGCAGCAAAGTCACACAGGAAACAGGCTGCAATGAGTGAGCCGCTTTCAGAACTTGTACAGCCGACTGAAAGCGGCATCTCGATCAATCACGCTGTCGATCCTTCGTAGCCGCAAGCAACGCTACGACCGCGGAGACAAGACTATGCCAATGAAGTTACTCGATTGCGACACATTGATTCCCGAGAGGGAACAGCATGTGTACATTAAGGAGGCTGGCGAGGACACAACGAAATTTCTTCCAGTTTCCAATGCCGCCACGATTCCTGGCACACTATCCGAGCGCGGGTGCGCGTTTTGCGGCGCGAAGCTGGTCATTGGCGGCGTGCTGAAAGACACCATTCAGATGATCCATGGACCGTTTGGCTGCTCGTATGATACTTGGCACACCAAGCGCTATCCCAGCGATAACGACAACTTCCAACTCAAGTATGCTTGGTCGACCAACGTCAAGGAAAAGAACGTTGTCTTCGGGGCTGAAAAGCTTCTCAAGCAGTCAATCCTTGAGGCCTTCGATGCCATGCCGACCATTAAACGCATGTTTGTCTACACCACGTGTTCGACGGCTCTGATTGGCGATGATCCAAAGGCTGTTGCAAAGGCAGTGATAGCTGAACGCCCAGACGTTGACATATTCGTTGTTGAGTGCCCAGGTTTTGCCGGCGTCAGCCAGTCCAAAGGGCACCACGTCTTGAATATGGGGTGGATTCACGAGAAAGTAGGGCAGGTTGAACCAAAGATCACCAGTCCCTACACGATTAACTTCATCGGCGACTACAACATTCAGGGAGACACGGATGTCTTGCAGAGATATTGGCATAAGCTCGGCATCCAGGTGCTTGCGCACTTTACCGGCAATGCGACCTACGACGAATGCCGAGGAATGCACCGTGCACAACTGAACGTGGTGAACTGCGCCCGCTCCGCCGGATATATCGCCAACGAATTGAAAAAGAAGTACGGCATTCCTCGTTTGGACATTGACTCATGGGGCTTCAGCTATATGGCGACAGGACTCCGGAAGGTAGGCGATTTCTTTGGTATTCAGGACAAGGTTGAAGCACTGATCGAAGATGAAGAAGACAAGTGGAAGGCAAAGCTCGATTGGTACAAGGAGCGCCTCAAGGGCAAGAAGATGGCGATCTGGACTGGCGGTCCACGCCTGTGGCATTGGACGCGCGCAGTTGAAGACGATCTGGGCGTGCAAGTCGTTGCGATGGCCTCCAAGTTTGGCCATCAGGAAGATTTCGAGAAGGTTATCGCGCGCGGTCGCGAGGGCACGGTGTACATCGACGACGGCAACGAGCTCGAGTTCTTCGAGGTCATCGAAATGGTCAAGCCGGACGTGATCTTCACCGGTCCACGTGTCGGCGAACTGGTCAAGAAACTTCATATTCCCTACGTAAACGGTCACGCTTACCACAACGGTCCGTATATGGGATTTGAGGGATTTGTGAATCTGGCGAGGGATTTCTACAACGCCGTCAACTCGCCACTCTGGGCTCTTGCGGGACAGAACATTCAGGAGGGAGTGCAGTAATGGCAGATAAAGCGGAATCTCTGGTTACATTCATTCAGGAGCGCTGTCTATGGCAGTTTGTCTCGCGCGCCCCGGACAGAGAGGAGAACATCGATGGGGTTCTCACTCTCATGGGCATTCTTCTCACTGGGGGGGCTCCCAAGCTCCAGACTCCGATGGACCGACTGCACTTTGCCAATGCGAACCATCTCGCTACCGAGGTTAAGTCGGAGTTTCCCTGGCTGACTCATCTCGCCAAGGAAGAGCTGTTCGCCGTTGTTACCGGCGTTATCAAGCGAATTCATGAAATCACGGTGAAGAATTCGAAAAATGGGGAGCTGCATCAACCGCTCTACTGACAAAGAAATCAATTGCACCCCGCACTACGTATAAACGGTAATCGAGGAGGAATATATGGGATGCTCAGTAACTCAAAAAGAACGGTCCGGCATCATCAATCCAATATTCAACTGCCAACCAGCCGGCGCCCAATATGCTGGAATTGGAGTGAAGGACTGCATTCCTCTGGTTCACGGCGGTCAGGGATGCAGTATGTTTGTGCGACTTCTCTTTGCGCAGCACTTCAAGGAGAATTTTGACATCGCATCCTCCTCCTTGCATGAGGAAGCTGCCGTCTTCGGCGGCATCAAACGCCTCGAAGCCGGCGTTGACAGCCTTGTCAAGCGCTACCCGGGCCTTCGTGTTATTCCGATCATTACGACCTGCTCGACTGAGACCATCGGCGACGACATTGAAGGATCCATTCGCAAGCTGCAAAGAATGTTGAAGAGAGATCACCCCGGCCGTGTCGTACATCTGGTTCCTGTTCATACGCCGAGCTATACCGGCAGCGCCGTCAGTGGATACAATGTTGCCGTTCAGGCGATGGTGACTACGATAGCCAAGAAGGGCGAAGCAAACGGAAAACTCAATGTCTTCACCGGTTGGGTAAATCCAGGCGACATCACCGAACTGAAGCATTATCTCAAGGAGATGGGAGTCGATGCGACCGTTCTACTAGATATCGAGTCGTTCGATTCTCCGATGATGCCTTCAAAGGACTCGTTTACTCACGGCAGCACGACGGTGGAAGACATTGAAGGCTCGGCCAACGCGGCGGCTTCGATTGCATTAAGCCGCTATGAGGGCTATAGCGCGGCGCAGTATTTGGAGAAGACCTTTGAAGTGCCGGCCACACTCACGCCAACGCCAATTGGCATCCGGAATACCGATATCATGCTGCAACAGATCCAGAAAATCACCGGCAAGGCAATTCCGGAATCCCTGGTTCGCGAGCGTGGCGTAGCTCTTGACGCTCTGGCGGATCTGGCCCACATGTTCTTCGCCGACAAAAAGGTCGCAATCTACGGAAACCCGGATCTCGTGATTGCTCTCGCGGAATTCTGCCGTGAGGTCGAACTGAAGCCTGTTCTACTTTTGCTTGGCGATGAGAACGGCGGCTATGTCAAGGATCCTCGAATTCTCAATCTGCAGCAAAATGTGGATTATGACATGGAGATCGTCTGCAATGCGGACCTTTGGGAGCTTGAGAAGCGGATCAAGTCCAAGGAAATCGAGTTGGACCTGATTATGGGCCACTCGAAGGGGCGTTACATTGCCATCGATGCCGGAATACCAATGGTGCGGGTTGGCTTTCCGACCTTCGACCGCGCGGGAATCTACCGGAATCCGGTCATTGGCTACAAAGGCGCCATGTGGCTTGGAGAGACCATTGCCAACACTCTGTTCGCGCAAATGGAATTCAAGAAAGACCGCGAATGGTTGCTGAACACCTGGTAGTGCATGAATGAGAGTAGTATTCGCGGGGCAGTCGATAATCGGCACTCGACTGTCTTGCTTTGTTCTTCTTGCTGCCCAATACAATTCGCAGCCTAACGAGGACAGAGAGCATCGTGAGCATCGAATGCAAGTATGCGTTGCGCGGTTGTAAACACGTAGCTCTGCCAGGAGACGCCCATGCCAAAGTCCGATTCAGTTACAACACCGACTGTCGCTGAAAGCGTCGTATTTCATGGCTCGCTAAGCCATCTATATCAACTGGCAAAAGAAGGAAAGATTCCGACCACGCTCCAGGGGAGCCACACGCGTCCATGCAAATTCTGGACTGCTTCGAAGATTCTGAGTGGTATTCGCAATTCCATACTGCTCACGCATGGGCCGAGCGGCTGCGCGTTCGGTGTTAAGCAGGCCTACAAGCTGACCAACAGCAGAAACAGCGCCGCCCCATATGAGCCGGTTGTCAGCACAAATCTCAAACAAAGCCAGATTGTCTACGGTGGAGAGCGCGAGCTTCAAGCCGCGCTTCTTGAGGTGGATGCAAAATACAGGCCGGATGTTATTTTTGTCGCCACCAGTTGCGCGACCGGAATAATAGGGGACAATGTTGATGCGGTAGCTTCAAAGATTCAGTCGGAAGTTAGTGCAAAAGTGATGGCAATTCACTGCGAGGGCTTCGCCGGCGAGTATCGCAGCGGATTCGACCTCGTTTTCCGCGAGATCACCAAGTTGATGCAGGCGCCTACGGAAGAGAGTAGAGAAAAACTTGCTGGATATGTGAATATCGTGGGCGCTAAGATGGGCCCCGAGCGCACGGAAGTAGACACGGATGTCAAAGAGCTTGTGCGCTTGATCGAGGGCATCGGCGGCAAAGTTCATTCAGTAATCGCCGGCAATTGCTCGCTTGAAGAGTTGCAGCGCGCTCCCAGCGTGGCAGTGAATTGCGCGCTGTGTCTTGATCTTGGTTACGCCATAGGTTCGGCGATGCGCGATGCCTTTGGAACGCCTCTCAACTCGACGATCCTCCCTTATGGAATTGCCGCCACCGAGCGATGGATCATGGGCGCCGCAAAGTACCTGGGCAAGACTGCCGAAGCCGAGGCATTGATGCGGCGCGAATACGAATCCATCAAGGACGAGTATGAGCTGGTCAAGAGCCATCTGGTCGGCAAAACGGCCATCGTTGAAGGTCATGACGCGATTAAGTCGCTTTCGATCGCCCACATGCTGGAGCGCGACTTCAAGATGCGCGCCATCGTCTATAACTTTCACCCATGGAGTGCGGAGGCGCGTGAAACCAGCATTGACTACCTGCTTGAAACCGGACTTGATCCGGAGATTCTAATCACCAAGGGCACGCTGGCCCTCGGCAAGTATGAATCCATGCAGCAGACTGAAGCTGAGCTATTGGAACTTCTGGGCAGCCTCAATCCAATGGAGACGGTTTACTTCGGCTCGTCTCTGAGCTTCCCAAATATTCCGCTTGTCGATCTAAATGCGATTCTGAACCGCCCCAGGTTCGGTTATCTCGGAGCGCTGAAGGTTGCCAAGTGCATCAAGACCTCGCTCGATTATGCATTCAGGCCGCGTAGCGCAATGAGCAAGAGAATTGTCTTTCCGAAAAACTCCGGGCTGGTTTCGGTTCAGTCCCTCACTGGCAAGCTCGCGCATGACATGCCGGACTGCACGATGTATGCCGGGCAGAGAAGGAAGGGCCAATGCTCAATGAACTGATCTTTCAGGATTGCACCAGCTCGCACGATCCGGTGGTCGGCTGCGCTCTTGAAGGCGTCAGCAACATCATTGCGGGCATCCGCGACATCAGCATAGTTCTCCACTCGCCGCAGGGTTGCGCGTCCACCGTAGCTCTGGGCTACGATAATCACGAAACTGATTTTACGCAGCGCAAGGTAGCTTGCACGCGGCTCTTTGAAACGGACATCATCATGGGCGCGACGGATAAGCTGCGCGATCTGATCCTCAAGGCGGATGCCACATACAAGACCAAGGTGATGTTTGTGGTTGGTACCTGCTCAGCCGACATTATAGGCGAGGATATTGAAGGCCTTTGCCGGTCAATGCAATCCAAAGTTGGGGCGCGCCTTATTCCGATGCACTCGGGCGGCTTTCGTGGAGACTTATATGCTGGGATGGATCTGGGCCTCAGTACTCTGCTCTCCTTTGTTCAACCTTGGGACGGGCCTAAGCTGCCGAGAACTGTGAACCTGATTGCTCCACAGGCAAGTCTTAACCCAACCTGGTGGGCCGACCTGAAGTGGACGAAAAGTGTACTGTCCGCAATGGGCGTCAAGACTCATTGCGTTTTTCCCAGCGACGTCTCGATCGAAGAGATCTCAAAGGCTTCAGCGGCCTCTGCGAATATCCTGCTCACTCATGATATGGGATACACCTTCATGCGCGAGATGGAAGCAAAGCATGGCGTGCCAACAATACTTCATGACCTTCCTTTGCCAATAGGCTTGAAGAATACCTCGAATTGGCTTCGGGCCTTGGGTGAATACTTTGATGCGAGCGCCGTTGCTGAAGAGTTGATTGAGAGTGGCGAGACTCTGGTGACGAACACGCTTCGCCGGCGCGGACTGATGATTATCCCGCGCTATCGCAACGCAAAGGTTGCAATATCCGCGGATGCATCCATGACGATTGGTTTGCTTCGAATGCTCTTCGAGGATCTGGAAATGATCCCCGATCTACTCTTGGTTCGCTCCAACTCGAAGCAGGCCAGGGAGAAACTCGAGACAGAGTTGAAACGCCTGGGTATCTCGCCTCGCGTCGCATTTGGCATCGATGGTTTCAAAATCAAACATGCACTTGCTGCCAGTGATCTGGATGCGGTCTTTGGTTCGGCTTGGGAGAAATATCTTGCCGAGGAACTTGGCACAAAAGTGGCGTGCGATCTTCTGCAGCCGACCAACCGGACGTTTTATAGGGACAGCGCCTACTTCGGTTACGAAGGAATGATTAATATGCTTGAGATTCTTGCCAATGACTGGGAAGCAGCATTCCGTTCCAAAGCTATTCGCTGGGAACAATACCAATAACCCTGCTTACTTGGAAGAAGCAAAAGAGAATTCGGGCGAACGATGAAGGAGGATGATTTGTTCAAAGACAGATTGGTGAAAGCTGCATTTGCCACGGGAGACAGAATCCAGGTCAACGCCGGATTTGAACAAGCCAGGCAGATTGTCGTCTACGAAGTTAGTACAGCTGGCGCGCGAGAATGCGATGCAATGACCTATAGTATTGCCCGACCAAATGCCGCGGGTTCGCTGGGTACTCTGGGCCGCAATGGCAAAGGCGGTCCCGGTGGCGGTGGTGGATGTGGCGGCGGCAAGAAGATGGAGGAATCAATTAATGAAAAAGAGATTGTTGCGAAGGTTGCAAGCCTTGCCGGCGTAGCAGTGCTTTTTGTCAATAAGACATTAAACGCCTATTCTGTACTCGCTTTAAACGAGGCCAGGATATTCACGGTAAAAGTTGACGAGCAGAAAGAAATTGCCGATGTGATCGTGCGTCTTCAGGAAATGCTCCGTGGCGATCCACCACTCTGGCTGCGCCGCGCTCTGATCGGCGAGAACGCTCCGGTTGAGGTCTAGCCTGGAATGGGATTCTCGCGGGGTTCGCGGAATATGCGTGGTTGATGGACAACATACACGGCGCCACGGGACGTTACTGGTGTCAGGCTATTTATTGAGAATTCTAGTAACCTGTTGCATACCAGCATGATGCAGCTACTCATTTTGTGAACCATTTAAAATTCAGATTCGTTGCCCGCGTGCGCGGCGTCTCGAACTTGCGCGGGTTTTCTTGCCGGGATCAATATCTGGCCATGTCTTTTGCGCAGTTGCCCGAAGACGCTGGCCAAGTTCACCAGTGAGCAAGGCGCGGACCAGCACTGCGAGGTTGCCTCGCCAGGCAATAGTGATTTCTGAATTTGCACCTGGCTTGATGAAACTTTGGGCTGAGGAGGAGCGGGAGAATCCAGCTCATTGACTCGCCCACTGCCAGCGCCGTAGGCTCATAGTATGGAATTCAAAGTAAGCGAGCTTGAAAAGGAACCGATTGAATTCGATCTGGAACTGGCTCCCGGAGCGGTGGATTTTGGCGACGAGGCCGAGCAGCAGGGGCCGCTCTCAGCCAGCGGTCACGCCGAGGTGCTGCACGAACATCGCGGACCCAGGGATATTGTCGCTGACATCCGCCTGCAGGGGCATTTTGCCGGCAGCTTCGAGGTTCCCTGCGCGCGCTGCGTGGAGCCGGTGCGGGTTCCTCTGGCTGCCGACTACGACCTGATCTTTCGGCCCGTGGCCGCCGATTCAGACCCCGCCGAGAGGTCCATTACGGCACAGGAAACCGAAATCGGTTATTATCAAAGAGACAGCCTTGTGCTTGAGGATGTGCTGCGCGAGCAGGTGCTTTTATCCCTGCCCGTCAGAACGCTCTGCAAGCCGGACTGCAAGGGACTCTGTCCGCGCTGCGGCGTTGACCGAAACAGCCAGGCCTGTAACTGCGATGAGGGTCCGAGCGACCCCCGCTGGCAGGCGCTGGCAGGCCTCGGCGGCCGGATCGAGTTCAAGGAACCTAGCCCCAAAAGAAATTGAGGGTGCTCAAGGCCCGAGCCGCAAGGCAGACTAGAGACTGTGCGGCCTGAAACGGCCGGGCGGCTTGAAACGGGCTGGAAACGAAAGGAATTTTGCAATGCCGAATCCGAAAAGGCGCCATTCGACGCGCCGCACCGCACTCCGTCGCAGCCACGATTTTTTGACCGCCGTTGGCGTTTCCGAATGTCCCGCCTGCCATGAGAAGAAACTGCCCCATCGCGCCTGCCCCAAGTGCGGCGAGTACAAGGGCCGCGCCGTTCTGGATGTCAAGGAAGCAGCCAAGTAACCTCTGCAACCATGCTGATCGACATTGCTCTTGACGCCGTAGGCACCGATAAAGCTCCCGAGGCGGAGATTCGCGGGGCTATCCTCGCCTGCAAGGCTCTGCCCGTTCGCGTCCACCTGGTTGGGCCGGAGGCGGAGCTGCACGACCTTCTCGACGAAGCTTTGGGCAACGAAGATCTGCCTATCGTCATTCACAATGCCACCGAACGCATCGGCATGGAAGAGAAGGCGGCGCAGGCGGTGCGCACCAAGAAAGACAGCTCCATCCGCGTGGGTCTCAAGCTGGTGCGCGAGGGCGTGGCAGCCGGCTTTGTAACCGCCGGCAACACCGGCGCGGCCATGGCCACGGCCAAGATGGTGCTGGGCGCGCTGCCCGGCGTGGACCGTCCCGCTCTGGCGACCCCGATGCCCAGTTCCAAAGGCAACCCGTGCGTGCTGCTGGACGTGGGCGCAAACGTCGATTGCAAAGCCAACAATCTGGCGCAGTTTGCCGTGATGGGCGAGATTTATGCCCGCACTGTTCTCAAAATCGATTCGCCACGCGTGGGACTGCTCTCTATTGGCGAAGAAGAATCCAAGGGCAACGACCTGACGCATGAGGCCTTCCCGCTGCTCAAGGCGCTGCCGATCCATTTTGTAGGCAACGTGGAGGGGCGCGACATCTTCAGCGGCCTTGCCGACGTGATTGTCTGCGACGGCTTTGTGGGCAATGTGGCTCTGAAGACCAGCGAGGGCGTGGGCCGCTTTGTGCGCGATGTGCTGCGCGAGTCGCTCACCCGCACCGTGACCGCCCAGGTGGGTGCGCTGCTGAGCCGCAAGGCCTTCAATGAATTCCGCCACCGCCTCGACTATCGCGAGTATGGTGGCGCGCACCTGCTGGGCGTCCGCGGCGTCTGCATCATCGGCCACGGCTCCTCGAACGACCGCGCCATCTATAACGGGATTCGCGTAGCGTACGAGTCGGCCAAGGCGGGAACAATCCAGCGCATCGAAGCCGAGTTTGCCAGCCGGCCCAAGACGAACGGCCATGCCGCCGGCCCCGAGCCTCCAACTGATTCGGCCTCCGGTTCCGGCGCTGGCGCAACGGTTCAGTAGCCTGCTTATGGCTGCCGATTCCCCAATCGATCCTTCCGGCGCGAAGCATCCCTCTGGCATTGATTCATCCCTGCTTGATCTTCTGGCCTGTCCGGCCTGTCTGGGCGAGCTTCGCCTTGAAGAGAGCAAACTGATCTGCGTTGGGTGCAGCCGCGGCTATCTGATTTTGGATGGGATTCCAGCGCTGATTGACGGGCGAGAGAATTCACAAAGATGATTGGAAACGCCCTCATACAGGAATGATATGTAGCGCAGGGAATGCAATTTCGTAATGCTCATAATCGATTGTGAGCAAAGAATAATTGCGAACCAATGCGTGCGCGCCAATCAGAAAATCAGCCAGAATGCGCCGGGGAGGTCCAGAGCCGCTTTTTTTGCGGCGCAAAGTGTAGCCATCGTAAGCACGGCCCGCAACACGCCAGATTTCTTCATCCATCGTCCAGTCAATTTTGATTCCAGTGTCGGCGAAAAACAAATCCAAGGACGCTTCATCTCTGAGTGGTCCAGCCATCAACTCCGAATAGACAGGCCCTGAGACCACGAATTTTTCATGGTCAACAAGATTGCCGAAGATTCTAACCGCAACTTCATTCAACGCGTCCTTTTCATTCCAGAGGGCGGCGATTACATTCGCGTCAATCGAGATCGTCATGGCCGCGCATCTCTCTGAAATAGGCTACGATGGCTTCACGGCCCTTTCCCATGCCGGGAAAGCCGCCAATCCCGCGCCATTTTTCAAAGGGGTTTTCTCCCGCGTCGCGAAGTACGCGGATACCGCCTTCCTGCTGCTCGAAACGGATATTGTCGCCTGGTTTGACGCCCAGAGAGCGGCGAATCGCTACAGGAACGGTGATTTGTCCTTTGCTGGTGACTTTGGCGCGAAAAATTTGCGCGGACACCGGTTTTGCGGCAGTGGCCATGGCGGTCAACTCCTTACCTTTTCCAGTATACTCCTTACCTTTTTCTGAGATTCGTGTGGTAGATTTGCCGTGGAGAGTTCGTGGAGGAATTATGCGCTTGTTTTACGTTGGCGTGCTGCTGGCCGTGTCAGGTGTGAGCGTTTGTAGCGGGCAGCAGGCTACTGCTTCCGCTTCGTCTGCGCCGCCGGATGCGCAACCGGCCAAGGTCAAGACTTATACCGCTGGGCCTGGAGTGACGGCACCGGAGCTTCTTCCACTCAACCTGCCTCCAATGCCAGATGAAAAGTGCAAGAAGAAGGATGAGGTGAACGGCAAAGTCGAACTATTTCTTCTTGTAGATACGACGGGCAAGCCGTTCGACATCATGTTTATCAATGCGCTGGGTTCGGAGTTGGATGACTTTGCACTGAAAATTGCAGCGGTGGATCGCTTCAAACCCGGAACATTTCAGGGCGTTCCGGCCGTCGTTGCGCAGTCGGTTGAGGTTGGTTTGGAGGCCTGCACCATAGAGAAAAAGGATGATACGGGCAAGAAGACAATTTGGTTGCAACTGACATCGCAGCCGACACAAAAATTTAAAGATATCTCCAATCCGCCGGAGCTGGATCTTCTTCAATTGGCGGAGAGCTCAACCAAGGGCCTGAGCAGCGGGAATCACCCTGCCTATGAGGTTGGAGGCGATGTCAAACCTCCCGTCGTCGTGTACCAGCCTGAGGCGGAGTTTTCCGATCAGGCGCGGCGGAATAAATACCAAGGGAGAGTTCTGATCGCTTTAATCGTCGATGTAAAAGGAATGCCACAAAATGTGCATGTGGTGCGCCATCTCGGCTATGGGCTGGATGAGAAGGCCGTAGAGGCGGTGCATAAATATCGATTCAAGCCCGCGATGAAGAATGGTGTGCCGGTCCCGGTCATGCTTGCCGTTGAGATAAACTTTCAACTCTTTTTGGGACGCTACTAAAACCACAAATACCATTCTCAATGGTAAAATGGTATTTATGAATGCCATTGTGGAGATCGACAAGGCGGGACGGATCGTGGTTCCCAAGAGGCTGCGCGACGACCTGCACTTGGTTCCCGGCACCCGTCTGACCATCGAACGCGTCGGCGACCGGCTGGTCTTCGAGCCGGCCTTCTCTGAGCCCCGGCTGGCGATGGAAGACGGAATGTGGGTGGTCCACAGCGACTCATTGACACCATTGACGAATGAAGATGTTTCCGAAGTGATCCGGCAGGGTTATGCCGAACGGATGGATCGCATTCTTGAAGGCAGCGGCCTCAAATGAAGGCGTTCTTTGACACCTCAGTGCTGGTGGCCGCCGTGCGCGCAGCCGATCTGCGTCATGAAGTCAGCCTCAGGCTGCTGACGCGCTTCGCTCCGCAAGAGGCCTGTTGCGCCGCGCACACCATGGCCGAACTCTATGCCTCGCTCACCGGCATGAGACCGCCCAACAGGCTCCAGCCGGAGCAGGCCACGCTGATCGTTGAACAATGCAAAACCAACCTCGACTGCGTCGCTCTGACCTCCGAGGAGGTCTTTCAGGCGATCCAGCGGACGGCAGCGCTGAAGCTGCCCGGCGGCATTATCTACGACGCCCTGCTGCTGGCCTGCGCGCGCAAGGTTCATGCCGAGCGGATTTACACCTGGAACGCGAAGCACTTCCAGATGGCCGCGCCCGATCTTGCCGAGCGCATCGTGACGCCAAACTTGTAACGCCCATCGCGTTACGCCCGCCACGATAAACTGCCTATGAGGCGGCAATCTTGAGCGGCGACAAAGATCAGGAAGCGGAAGCCGTGGGAGTAGCGGAGGCGCGCGCCAACGCTGGGCTCTCTCATGCCTGGCGGGCGCTGCGCCATCGCAATTTCAGGCTGTTTTTCGGCGGGCAATCGATCTCTCTGATCGGCACGTGGATGACGCGCGTGGCGACGGGCTGGCTGGTTTACCGGCTCACCGGCTCGGCGCTGCTGCTGGGCACGGTCAGCTTTGCCGGGCAGATTCCCACCTTTCTGCTGGCGCCCTTTGCCGGGGTGATGGTGGACAGGCTTGACCGGCGGCAGGTGCTGGTGTGGACGCAGACGCTTTCCATGGTTCAGTCGCTGACTCTTGCCGCGCTGACGCTCACGGGCCACATTACGATCCCGCTGCTGCTGGCGTTGAGCGTGATGCAGGGCTGCGTCAACGCCTTCGACATGCCGGGCCGCCAGAGCTTCATGATTCTGATGGTAGATGACAAGCGCGACTTGCAGAACGCCATCGCCATCAACTCGTCGATGGTGAATATGGCGCGGCTGATTGGCCCGTCGCTGGCGGGAATGCTGATCGCGGTCTCGAGCGAGGGCTGGTGCTTTCTCATCGACGGCATCAGCTACATCGCCGTGATTGTCTCGCTGCTGATGATGCGCGTGCACGCACCGGTGGCCGCGCGCCAGGCCACTTCGATGCTTACCGAGCTGACCGCCGGATGGACCTACGTTTCCGAGTTTCTGCCCATACGGACGATTCTGCTGCTCTTTGCCGTGGTGAGCTTGATGGGCATGCCGTTTGTGGTGCTGATGCCGATCTTTGCGGCCAGGGTGCTGCATGGCGGGCCGCATACGCTGGGATTTCTGATGGGCTCGATGGGCATGGGCGCGCTGCTCTCTGCGCTCTCGCTGGCCGCGCGCAGAACAGTCCGCGGGCTGGTGAGGATGATCCCCATCGCGGCGGCGGTTTTTGGCCTGGGGCTGATCGGCTTCGGACTCTCGCATTGGTTCTGGCTCTCGATGATTACGGTTTTCATTGCCGGTATGGGCATGATGCAGGGCATGGCGGCCAGCAATACAGTCATCCAGACCATTGTCACCGACGACAAGCGCGGCCGAGTGATGAGTTACTATACGATGGCCTTCATGGGCATGGCGCCCTTTGGCAGTCTGCTGGCTGGGACGATGGCGCACAAGTTCGGCGCGCCCTGGACGGTGATCGTCAACGGCGCGGTGGTGGTGCTGGGCGCGGCCTGGTTCGCCACGCGGCTGCCCGCGCTGCGGCGGCAGATTCGGCCGATTTACAAGGAGATGGGAATTATTCCGGCTGAGGAAGGAATACAGTGATGAGCGATGAGAAATCGGAAATTGAAACGGTGAGTGGATCACATGTAGTAATTCCAAGCGAAATAAGACGAAAGCTTGGGATTAGCTTAAAGGACGCAGTCCGGGAAGCAGTGGAAAGACAAATGGAGAAACGAGCTATGCCAGATCAACAGGAAGTTGCAGTTGCTTTCGCCTTCGAACCGCGTCGCACGGCGATTGTAGTTATCGATCTGCAAAAAGGCATAGCCGGAATGCCCGGCGGAGCGCCGCACTCGAAATCTACCGTCATCGCCAACGCAACGCGTCTGCTGACTGCCGCGCGCGCCGCGGGAGCGCAGCCGGTGCTGGTGCATGTGGGCGGCTCTCTGGACGGCGCCGACCGCGTACACACGCCCACCGACCAGGGCTGGAGCAGACCCGGCGCGCTGCCGCCGGATTGGAGCGAGCTGGTTCCCGAACTCGACCGTCAGCCCGGCGATATTGTGATTATGAAGCGGCAGTGGGGCGCGTTCTACGGGACTGATCTTGACCTGCAACTGCGCCGCCGCAGACTGACGACCATCGTTCTCTGTGGTATTGCGACGGAGTTTGGAGTTGAGAGCACGGCGCGCGACGGCTATGAGCGCGGCTACGAGATGATCTTTGCCGAAGATGCCATGACCGGAATGACCGCCCAGAGCCACACCAACAGCATCGAGCGCATCTTTCCCCGGCTGGGGCGTGTGCGCTCGACCGAGGAGATTCTGGCCGCGCTCAAGGGATGAGCCGGGAGAAGAATTTGCCTCAGGGCTAAAGCCTGGCCTATTTCTTATGGTTTCCCATCCATTTCACACAGTTGATGAAATGGCTGGGGCGCGGAGCTTCCTTGCACGACCCGTGAAAACGCTATAGCCCGTATATAAAACCAGCAATCTCAGGCGTAATCGATGGGGTGCTTGTTCAGCCATTCCTCATCGCGGACCTTGGAGATATTCTTCCACGCGCCTTCAGCGACGCTGGCGCTGAGATGGCGGCTGTTCCAGGCAAGGCCAGTGGTGAGGCCGATGGCGCCGCCAAGCAAGCCGTAGACCAGCGATAGGGCGGTAGATTTCTTCTTCCAGATGGGATAGCCCGCCAGAACGCCGACACAGACGCCAATGGCCGCCGGAACTAGCGCACCCTTGACCGACTCGCCCAGATAAGGAGTGAGAGGCTTGCCGTCGAGAAACTCTTCCTGACCGGAACGCGCTCCGTCAATACCTGAATCCACCAGCCGCCGGCCGTAATCGACATTTGTCTTCACCCACTCGCCTAGTTCCATGGAATCCCCTCGCTGTTCTGGAAAACACTCACAGTTTACCAGATCGGCAGGCGGCGAGTTGATGCGACGTGCGTGGGGCAACATGGGTGTGCGCTAAAGAGGATTTGGGGCTGGACGGGTCCAAATCGGGAGGTTGACAGAATGAGAGGCTTCCAGGGGTTGAGGGCGCGGGTTATGATCGTTGCAACCGGTTCTCCGGCAGGGCGTGGGTTGGAATGCGGATCGCGTATATGCTCACCTCGCTGGGCATCGGCGGAGCGGAACGGCAGGTGGTGGCGCTGGCGGAAGGCCTGAAAGCGCGCGGCCATGCGGTTGCGCTGGTGGTGCTGGAAGCAGAGCGAAGAGAAGAGTGGCCGACGAGCGTCGAGGTGATGCGCCTGGAGACGCGCAAGACGCCGTTGGGCCTGCTGACCGGCTTGGCTAGAGCTCGGCGCTCCATGCGCGGCTTTCAACCGGATTTGATTCACAGCCATACCTTCCCGGCAAATATGGCGGCGCGGCTGCTGCGGCTGATTTATCCTGTGCCGGTTTTATCAACGATTCACAATGTATATGAAGGCTCGCGGGCGCGCATGGCGGCCTATCGGCTGACCGATCTGCTCTGCTGCCGGACCACCGCCGTAAGCCAGGCCGCGGCCGACCGGTTTGTTCGGCTCAAGGCGGTTCCGGCGCGGAAATGTGTGGTGCTGACAAACGGAATCGATACGGCGGAATTTGCGCCGAGTCTGGAGCGGAGAGAATGGACGCGGGCGCAGATGGGCGCAGGCGGCGAGTTTATCTGGCTGGCTGTGGGACGGATTGTGCCGGCAAAAGACTATCCGAATTTGCTGCGGGCGTTTGTGGAGGTGCCGGCGGAATCCAATGCGCGGCTTTGGATTGCGGGAGAGGCGGCAGGGCCGGAGGCGGCGGTTGTGAAGACGCTGGCGGATGAGCTTGGTTTGGGCGATTCCGTGCGCTGGCTGGGACTGCGGCGCGATATGGCCGGGCTGCTCGATGCCGCTGACGGATTTGTGCTGGCCTCGGCCTGGGAGGGAATGCCGCTGGCGGTTGGCGAGGCGATGGCGATGGAAAAAGTAGTTGCGGCGACCGATGTGGGCGGTGTTCGTGAACTGATTGGCGAGGCGGGTAGGATTGTACCCGCTGGCAGTCCGGAGAGCCTGGCGCTGGCGATGCTGGGTTTGATGCGCATGTCGGCAGAGGAACGCAGCCGGCTGGGGCACGCGGCGCGGGAGCGTGTTGAAAGCCAGTTCAGCATGGAGGCCAAGGCCGATGAATGGGAGGCGCTCTACCGGAGAGTTATCGCGTCCGATAGAGGATAGTGTTGCGGCCGGTTTTGTTGAGTCCGCATGATAGCGTTATCATCGGATTTTGTGTTTTGATTTGAAGCCGCGAATGCGGCTGTAGAAAGGCCTTGGAGGGTTTGCAATGCGGCAAGGGATGCTTCAGTTGGCAATCTGTTGTACTTTGTTGGGTATGGGAGCGGGCATGGAGAATCAACGGGCTCAGGCGCAGGCGGCGCTGGGGCAGAATGCGGTGCTGGAACTGAATCATGGCTGGCAATTCCGGCAGGTTGCGGCTGCGCAAACGGGTGAGAGCGGCTGGCTACCGGCGACCGTGCCGGGCGACGTGCATCTGGATCTGCTGGCCAACAAGAAGATCCCCGACCCGTTTTTTCGCGACAACGAGGCCAAACTGCAATGGATTGAAAACGAGAGTTGGGAGTACCGGCTGAGCTTCGAGGTGACGCCGGTACTGCTGGCCCGCTCCAATGTGGACCTTGTTTTCGACGGGCTGGATGCGGCGGCTGAGGTTTCTCTCAACGGTGCTGTGCTGCTCAAGGCCGAGAACAGCTTTCGCGTTTGGCGAGTGCCGGCGAAGGCGCATCTGCACACGGGCAAGAATCTGCTGCGCGTGGTCTTTCCATCGCCGATCAAGGCTGCTGCCGAAGTGGCCGCGGGTGATGCCTTCCGGCTGAAGTCGGAGACCGAAGACAAGACCTATATACGCAAACCCGCTTATGAGTACGGATGGGATTGGGGCCCGCGCTTTGTGACCAGCGGCATCTGGAAGCCGGTGCGGATTGAGGCCTGGGACAAAGTGCGCATTGCCGACTTTGCGATACGCCAGCGCGACGTGACCAAGGACGTGGCGCATCTGGATGCCGAGGTGGAGATAGAGGCGGCCGGCAATGGTTCGGCCAAGGTGAGTGTGCGGTATTCCAATAACGGAGTAGCGGCGATGGAAAGCTCGATCGTCAATGTTCATGCGGGTCGCAATATCATCGATCTGCCGATCGAGATTGAGAAGCCTAAGCTCTGGTACCCGGCCGGTTACGGCGATCAGCCGCTTTATGAATTTACAGCGCAGTTAAGCGCGGGCGGGCAACAGGCCGAGCTGAGGAAGACAAAGACTGGCTTGCGATCGATTGTTTTGAATCGTCAGTTAGATAAGTGGGGACGGTCGTTTGAGTTAGTGGTGAATGGAATTCCTGTCTTTGCCAAAGGCGCGGATGTCATCCCCTTCGATAGCTTTCCCAATCGCGTGACGACGGCGGATTACCGGCGAATTCTGCAATCGGCAAAAGACGCGAATATGAATATCATTCGCCACTGGGGCGGAGGCTATTACGAGACAGACGAGTTCTATGCAATCTGCGATGAACTGGGCATCATGGTCTGGCAGGACTTCATGTTTGGCAATGACTGGCAGCCGGGGACTTATGCCTTCAAACAGAATATTGAAGCCGAAGCCGAGGACCAGGTGCGGCGGCTGCGCAATCATCCGAGTATTGTGATCTGGTGCGGCAATAATGAGACGGAAAGTTCGCTGAATTGGGATGCGCGCAAGGTGCTGCCGCTCGATGTGAAGTACCAGATGTGGCAGGATTATCTGACTGAGTTCAGCGGGATTCTGCCGCGCGTAGTTGCACGGTTGGACGCGGAGACTCCGTACTGGCCCAGTTCGCCGAGCGCCGATTATGAGCCGGTGACCGCAACCTATCATACCGGCGACGATCATATCTGGGATGTATGGCATGGGCGCGTACCGTTCGACACTTATGAGACGCATCGGACGCGCTTTGTCTCCGAGTATGGGTTTCAATCTTTTCCGGAGATGAAGACGGTTGAGGCATTTACAGAGCCCGCGGATCGCGCGAATATCTTCACGCCGGTGATGCTGGCGCATCAGAAAAACAACGAAGGCAACGCGATTATTCACGATTATCTGCTTCGGGATTACTCCGAACCCAAGGATTTTGCGAGTTTTCTTTATGTAAGTCAGGTCTTGCAAGCTGAAGGAATCAAAATTGGCGCGGAACACTTCCGGCGTTCGCGGCCGGAGACGATGGGCTCGATCTTCTGGCAGTTGAATGACTGCTGGCCGGTGGCTTCATGGTCGTCGATCGATTATTACGGTCGATGGAAGGCGCTGCAATACTATGCGCGGCGTTTCTATGCGCCGGTGCTGGTTTCTCCGCACGTGGAAGAAGGCGCGCTGAAGGTTTATATTGTCAGCGATAAAGTGAAGGCCGAGGCGGCTACGCTGCGCGTGCGGCTGATGAATTTTGACGGCAAGGTGATGCTGGATGAGACACGCGCAGTGGATGTTACACCGCTCACGAGCAAGGTCTATCTGGACTGGCCGCTGAAGAAGCTGGCCGACGCCGGCGCTACGGATACGTCGCGTGTCTTTGTGGTGGCGGAGGTTGCGGCGGGCGGTGCGCAGCTTTCGCGCAACATTGTCTATCTTGCGCCGACCAAGGGCGTGCATCTGAAGCCGGCGCAACTGAAAGTTGATGCGAGCGGAGCCAAGGGGAGTTACAAGGTGCGGATAACTTCTGCCGAACTGGCGCGGAGCGTTTATCTCTCTTTCGGCAGCCTGGATGCGCAGGTTTCCGATAACTACTTCGACCTGCTGCCGGGCGAGATGGTGGAGATTGCAGTGACTAGCGCTGCTACTCTGGATGCCCTGAAATCGCAGATGAAAGTGATCTCGCTGACGGATGCCTTTGTGGCGGGCGGCGGGCAGGCGGCGACGGTCGGCGCGGCCCGGTAATATCGATAGGCAGATTCAAATCAAGCGGGCCGGAGCGCAATGCTCCGGCCCGCTTGATTTGTCTGCGTTTTCGATCAGAAGGTGAGGGCGGCCTGAAGGAAGACGCGTCGCGCGGCAGCGCCAGAAGAGAAGACTCCTCCAGCCAGGCTGCTTGATTTGTTGAAGTTGGGTCTCCCCAGAGTTCCAGCGAGGCTTCCATAGTCGATGTCGTTGAAGAGATTCAGGGCTTGGGCGCTGAAGGTGAGAGCGTACTTGTGACCAGTGCTGTTGGCGCCTCCGCCAGGGCCTCCGGGCCCTCCCGGACCGCCGCGCCCGCCTCCGCCGCCGAATGGGCCGCCATATCCCCCGCCTCCGCCATGACCGCCAGATCCGCCGCCCGCGGGCGCTGCGCCTGCAGTTGTGGCGGTTTTAGGTCCAAGACCCCATGACCGGCTGATGCGCAGGTTCACCGCCACTGAGGCTGGGCCGTTGCCCATGTTGATGGGAATCGGCGTATAGCCGCCTGCAGGCGTGGTGTTGAAGCAGCCATAGCTGGTCTGCACGTATTGCGTTGGATCGGCAATGCATTCAGATTTATCCGATAAATTCGACGGATTTGCATACGATGGACGGTCGTTGAGAAAGTTATCTCCGGTCAGATCGTTGCCGGTAACGATGTTGAAGGGCTTGCCAGCTTGCGCGATCAAGAAGGGATTGTAGCTGATGCCCCATCGGCCGGTGTAAGTGCCCATGAGGAAGAGCATGTTGCGCGAGGCCCAACTGGCGCGGCCGTAGTCCTGCTTGATGTTGTACGAATTGGAGGCCGTTCCGCCGTCGGTATTGGCAGCGGTCCAGTTGTAGAATCCCATCACGCTGAAGTTGGGCGTGAAGTGGGCGTTGATGTTCACGATCAACTGGTTCTGCTTGAAGACCGCCTCGGGATAGAACTGATTGACGATGCCTGTAGCGCCATTGAGATCGGGCCGTATGCCGGTTAATGTTGTGCTGCCGAATTGGTAGGTTCCCGGTTCAAAGGCATTCGAGTCGCGGGTATCCAACTGATGTACGCCGTAAGAGTGGAGATAGGTGAGCGTGAGGGTAGAGGCCTTGGTTAATTGCCGCTCAAGGCTGGTTCCAAACTGCTCGGTGTAGGGCGAGTGATAGCTGGGCGCGATTTGATCTGTCGTGGCGTCCGTGGCGGCTGTTGCGCCGCAGTAGTTGGGATCCGCTTCGATAGCATCAACGATTGCGGTCACGCTGGTGTCGCTGAAGCAGGCGGCGTTGGTGGGGTTGGAAATGGTGTTCCGCATCTGGCTATTGGGGCCGCCGCTGAAGCGCTCGGAGGATAACTCATTACTCAATGAAAAGCGGTCATAGAAGAAGCCAAAGCCTCCGCGCAGCACTGTTTTGGCTTGCTTCTTGTCCTTATGGCCGTCGAGGGCGTAGGCGAAGGCGACGCGCGGAGCCCAGTCGTCGTGGTCCGCGATATGATTTTGCGATTCCCAGCGAAGTCCGCCCGAGAGCGTCAGAAAGGGATTGAACTTCCAGTCGTCTTGCACAAAAAGCGCGGCGTCAAAGACGTTGGCCGTAGCGCCTGGGTTATTCGGGTTCTTATTCGTCGTGTAGTCCAACTTTGTGGGCAGTGCGCTCGTGCCATTTAGTGCGCTTACCAAATCCGCCGCGGAGTTGAAGAGGTAGCTGCCATTGAATCCCGCATCTGTCCAGTTGGCGTCGCGGTTGTCGCGCAGCCTCATGCCGAATTTGATTGCGTGCGCTCCGGCCGACATGGTGGTAAGGTTCTGCAACTCCAAGTGATCGGTATGATCGTGGGTACTTTGAGACGATGGGCCGCCGCCGGTGAAGGAGCCCAGCACGGAGATTGTCGGATCGCCGCCATCGCTGCTGACTGGCGATGAGGAAGAAGTATCGCGCAGATACTGGAAGCGCGTTTCGTTGACGATGTGTTCGTTGATGATCTCCGAGTCGCTCAACTGGATGGTGTTTTCAATCGAGGTGGAGGTTGTGGACTGCGAGGGCAACGATGTGGAGCCGATATTGCCGCTCTGGCTGTTGCGGTAAAACTGGTAGCGCAAGGTAAGCGTGTTCTTCTTTCCCAGTTGCAAGTCGATGCGCGGCGAAATATTGGTGTGCGTCTGCGGATTGAAGAGCCCGCCTGAAAGAGGACCGACTTCACATGTGCCTTTTGTTGGATCGCAAGATTGGCTTGGGTCCGATGATTGTACCGCGGCTTGCGCCAAAGTGTAGACGCTGTCGTTCTGATTGTTGCGCTGCTCCACACTGATGAAGAACGAGGCCCATTTGGAGAGCGCGCCGTTCATGGTGCCGTTGAATTGATAGCTGTAATACGATGGCATGACCTTGACAAAGGGATTGCCGCTGTTGAAGGTGTCGTCGTTGCCCTGCGCAAAAAACCGCCCGTGGAGTTTGTCGGTTCCGGGCTTGGTGAAGATCTCGATGCGGCCATAGCCCAGCTTGTCGTATTCGGCGGAAAATGGATTCTGGTTGATGCGAATCTCGCGGATTGCCGATTTCGGCGGCAGTTGTCCACCAGTGAAGCCGTCGATATAAATCTGGCCGCCATTCGGTCCGGCCGAGGGTCCGGCCAGAGCGGTCAGTTCACTCGATAGCTCATCCGGGTCGTCCGACAGCGCTTCCAGATCTTTGCCCTTGATGATGATGGCGCTGGCATTGCCGCCTGCCTCGACATTGACCGTCGGCGATTCGTCGGTGACTACCACGCTTTGCTGCTCGACGGCCATGGCCATGGAGATGACAACGTGCTTAGCCTGGCCGGCGGTGAGCTGCATCGGCGGAGAAACAAAGTCGGCAAAGCCGGCAAACGAGGCTTTGACAATGTAGCTGCCGGGAGCCAGGCCATTCACTTCATAGTGGCCGGTTGCGTCGGCCTTGGCCGTGGCCACGGACTTGCCCGCCGGCGTGGCGATGGTGACGATTGCGCCGGGGATGAGAGCGCCTGTGGGGTCGGCGATATGGCCGCGCACGGTGGCGGTGGTTGGCGATGCGGCCGCGGTTACCGAGGCTGCCGGCGGCGTGGCTTGCGCCTGGGCTGAAGTCTGGTTTGTGGCCAGAGCCGCCACGCCCAAAGCCAGGGCAATCCATGAAAGAGTGATGCAATTCAATCTTGAGTACACGTTTCCCTCGTTTATTTTCTGCTGATGGGGTCAATTCCTACTGGGCAACGTCGGGCGTACTTGCGCCCACACTCCAATTGGCAAGCAAATCGCGGCTGGCTGCTGGCGCTTCCAGCAGCGGCTCAACGCCGGCCAGCAGCGTGATTGCCGTAACATCGGTTGCGCCTTCGCTCGATACCAGCATCACCGCCTCGCCCTTTTGCAGGTCGGAAAATTGAATGGCGGGGGCGCGATTGAGCATTTGTTCGGGGTCGCCGCCGCCATGGCCGGCCCACTGCCCGCCGCCTTGGCCGCTGCTGCCACCCCATTGACCTCCGCCTTGGCCACCCCCGGCCCATTGGCCGCCTGATTGACCACCGGTGCTGTGCTGCGCGGCGGCTCCATTGCTGGCCGGCGACGAAGCGTTGCCGCTCCATCCGCCACTGCCTCCGCCGGTTGTGCCTTTGAGCCGCGCGGCCAGAATCTGGGCCATGCGATCCGGCAGGCGACGCATCTGCGCGTCGGGTGTGATGTGAATGGTCATCTGCCTCTTGGTGGCCAGATCCTTGACAACGAATGAAGTGGTAGCCAGATCGAGCGAGGCAATGGTTCCGGAGATGTTGCGGAAGCTGCCGGAGACAACCTCCTCTGCGGCAACTTCGGTTCCGTCCGCATTCTTTGCGCCGCGGGCGCGCAACTGGTCGCCGGCGTGGATGGCTTCGACGGGCGCTGGCACAGCCGCATCGAAGCGCACCGAGGCCGGAGCGTAGCGCTTCAGGATGGTCGCCTTGGCGATGCGCACTGTGACGGTCTTTGCCTGGGCTCCGGAGCCGCTGGTGATGACAATCGAACTCGAAGCAAGATCAACGCTCTTGACCAGCCCGCCGACGCCGCGCTGCTGCCAGTCTTCGCGCTCCTTTTGCTGCTTTTGCGCCAGATCCGACTGCGTGATTACGACGACGCGGAGGGCCTGCGCGGCAGCGCTGGTCGAAGCTGGATCGAGCTTGACCAGGACGCGGTCTCCGCTTGCCAGATCACTGAAAGAAATGGTTTCAGCGGCGCTTAAATCCTTTGCTCCCGGAGCGACGCGCAGTATCGCAGCCGTTGCGGGAACGGCAACCTGGCGAAGGTCGCCCGCATCGGTTTTGACGGAAAGCGTTGTGCCGTCAATCGCGGTGATGGCGCCTCTGAGAGGTGCCGGCGCTTGCGCACCGGCGAAAGGCGCGCTGGCCAGCAAAACCGCGCACAATGCTCCAGGCGCAATCAAAGATCGAAGATTCATCTTGCGTTTCATTCGTAAACTCTCCGGCGGCAACTCATTCTGGTCGTCGAGGTGGAATCCAGTATTTCTGTTTGGGTAGACGAGTAAGGCGGGCAAAAGGTTCATTGGTGGGATGGTCGAGCGCCGAGTCTTGCGCTGGTCCCCCTGATTTTATTGGGATTATTTGTTCTTTTATGGCTCCAGACCGGCTGTTCGCAGGAAGGAAAAGCTTCCTGAAGGCGTGGGAAGGACGTGCGCGAGGCGGCGGTTGTGAACGACGACCGTATCGCGGTACCAGAGATTGATCGCCGGCAAATCGCGCGCCAGAATCTGCTGCGCCTGGGCGTAATCGGCGCGGCGGATGGCAGCATCGGGGCTCTGGCGGGCGTCGCTCAGCAGGGCGTCGAGCTGAGGATTGGAATAGTGGCCGCGGTTGTTTCCCTGGGGAGAAAAATTCTCCGTTGCGTATACGCCGAAGATGTCAGGCTGCTCGTTGCCGCCGATCCAGCGCAGCGAATAGATCTGGAATGCGCCGCGATTCAGGTCAGAGTAAAACGTCGCGAACTCATAGCTGCGCAGATCGAGAGCAATGCCGACCTTGGCCAATTGCTGCTGCAGGACGGCGGCCAGCAGGCGGGTGTCCGCGTCGGTGGAAGTCTTCATGGTGAGGTGAAAGCGTACCCCATCGGGGCCGGGAGCGTGGCCCGCCGCAACGAGCAGGCGCGCCGCTCGCGTGGGATCGTAGTCGTAGCGCTGGCCGTCGCCGTTGTAGGCCCAGTGGCTTTGCGGCAGCAGGCTGTCAGCAAGCTGCGCGTGACCGTGCAGCAGCGTCTGGACGATCAGCTTGCGGTCGATGGCGCAGGCGATGGCTTGACGGAGAAGCGGGTCGGCGAGAAGCGGGTCGCGCAGATTGAAGCCCAGGTACTGAATCTGCGTTCCGGGCGCGTCTTCGACGACGAGATCGGGCCGCGCGGCGAGCACCGGAATGGAATCCATGGGCAAGGAATTGACCTCGACGTCGGCGGAGCCTTTTTCCAGTTCCAGAGATTCCGTGATGGCGTCGGGAACAACGCGAAAGCGCACGCGCTGGATAGTTGGCGCGCCGGACCAACTGGCTGGATTGCGCTCGATCACGACTTCTTGATCGATCTGCTGGCTCACGAAGCGAAAGGGCCCGGTGCCGACGGGATGCCGCCAAAACTCCGGCCCGCTGCCTTCAGGCACAACGCCGAAAGCGCCGGTAGAGAGATTGGTGAGCAGAAAATTGTCGGCGCGTTTGAGGTGAAAGATCGCGGTAAGCGGATCGCGGACTTCAATGGATTCGACTGAGGCGTAGGCCGCGGCTTTGGGTGAGATGATTTGGCCGGAGCGGGTGGAATTAATGGTCCAGGCTACATCGCGCGCGGTGAGCGGACGGCCATTATGGAAGAGGACGCCGGGGCGCAGATGAAAGACGAGCGTGAGCGGATCAGGCTGCTGCCAGCTTTCAGCCAGCGCGGGGGTGAAATGGAAGTTGGCGTCGCGATCGACCAGGCCGTCGAAGAGCAACTCGTCGATGTGCTCGGACTGCCCATCGGTTCCGATGCGCGGATCAAGATTCGCGGGGCTGCTCTCGATGAGAAAGACGAGTGTTCTGGGGTCGCGCGGCGTGGAGTGGCAGCCCGCCAGAAGGATCAAGAGAGTAAGCGCGAACAACCTACGCATACGTCACCTGCCCCAGAATCGCGGGGCGCGATGCGCCGGTTGCTTTGGGTAGATTGCCGGGCAGGTGATGCCAGCTCTGCCAGGCGAGCAGCGCAAAAGCCGCGGCCTCCTTGGCTTCGGCGGGCAGACCGAAGTCCTCGCTGGCGGCGAGGTCGCAGCCGAGAGGCTCAAGCCTTTGCGCCAGCATCGCCATCAGCGTGGCGTTGCGCGCGCCGCCGCCGGAGACGATATAGTCCACTCCGCGGCCTTTCATCTTGCCACGGATGTAATTTTTGTAGCTGCGCGCGATGGTTTCAGCGGTCAGTGCGGTCGCGGTAGCCAGAGCGTCTTCCGGGTGGAGGCTGTGGCGCTGGCAGTTGGCTAGAAACTTGGCCGCGTATTCGTGGCCGAATTGCTCGCGGCCAGCGGTGCGCGGAGGTTGCAGCTTGAAGTAGGGGTTGGCGAGCGCCTGGTCCAGGACCGTTTTAAGCACTGTACCGCGTGCGGCAATGGCTCCGTTGCGGTCGAATTTCTTATTGAAAAGCTGCTGGGCTAGCGAGTCGATCACCATGTTTCCCGGTCCGGTGTCGAAGGCTGTTACGGCATCGGCCGCGGCTCCGGCGGGGATGGCGGTGAGGTTGGCGATGCCGCCAATGTTTTGCAGAACGCGGCCTCGCTTGGCGTCGGCAAAGAGCACGAAATCGAGCAGCGGAACCAGCGGTGCTCCCTGGCCCCCGGCGAGCATGTCGGCGGGACGAAAATTGGAAACGACAGGAACGTGAACGGCTGCCGCAAGCACGGCCGGCTCGCCAAGCTGCCAGGTGCAGGTGAAGCGCCGGCCCGCATAGCTCTGGGCGCGCGGCTGATGATAGACGGTCTGTCCGTGGCAGCCGATCAGGTCAAGCTGGAGCTTGTGTTTTGCAAGGGTTGCCTGAACCGCTTCAGCGTAGGCGAGGCCGAGACGCCAGTTCAGCCGCGCCAGCTCAGCTGTTGAGGTTGAAGCCGCATTCATCGCGGCCAGCACGGCTCGGCGCAGCGGGGCCGGAAATGCGAAGCTTTCATGCGCGAGCAATTCTATGCGAGGCCGCAGTTTGCCGGGCGCAATGCGGACAACAGCCACGTCGATGCCGTCGGCCGAGGTGCCGCTCATGATGCCGGCGACGGTCATGGGTTTCGCGCTCATGCAGCCTTGGCCTCCGCGTTGGGTTGAGCTTCCATGATGGTTTTGTGGAAGCGCAGAATACGCTGGCGCAGCGCCTCGAATTGCTTTGCGGTGAGCGGCGCGGGAATGTCCTTTGCAAACAACTCCGCGCTGCGCCGCGCCGTGTGTGCCGCGCGTCCGATCAGCAATTGAGAGAAGGCGGGCGAGCGCTCTGCTTCTGCAACCAGCGCTTCATAAGCACGCAAAATCATCTCTGGCTTGTGACAGATTTCCAGCAGATCCATACCGGCGCGAATGGCCGCAACCGCGGCCTCTTCGATGCTCATGCACTTGAGAATTCCGCCCATCTCCATGTCGTCTGAGAAGATGATGCCGCCGTAGCCGATGCGCTTGCGCAGCACAGTGGTAATCCAGTAAGGCGATGCGCTGGCCGGGTGGTGCTTGCCGGGCGTATCGGGATAAGCCGCGTGGTTGACCATCACCATCGGCAGCTCATTGCGCAGTTCGTGATAGGGCGCCAGATGCTTGCGCCACTCGGCTTGGCCGCACAACCGGATCACTGGCGTTTCCTGATGCGAATCCAGAGAGCTGCCGCCGAGCCCGGGAAAGTGCTTGCCGCAGCCCACCACGCCGCGCCCAGACAGGCCAGCTAAAAACTGGCGCGCATAATCGACGACGTGCTCCGGCGTTGCGCCAGAAGTGCGCGTGCCCAGCACCTGCTCCGATTCGGGCAGAGCCAGATCCACCACCGGGGCCAGCGTGGTGTTGAAGCCGAAGGCCTTGATGCCCTGCGCAATCAACTCTGCATGTTCGCGAATCAGGCCGCGCTTTCCGGTGAGCCGTGCGGCATTGGCAACGGCGTGTGCGGAAGGCGTGGCGGCTAGAGCGTCGCGCAGACGGTCCACCAGTCCGCCTTCCACATCGACGCAGCGGAAGCTGTGCGGCGCGCAAAAGGAGGTGGCTTCATCGAGCAGCGCCCGCGTTTGCTGGGCGTTGACGATGTTGCGGCGAAAGAGAATGACGCCGGCCGGGCGCACGAGCTTCAGCCAGGCACGCTCCAGGCCGGTGAGTTCAGTGCCGCCCAGGCCTACGACGAGCAGGCTTCCGGCGGTGTGTCGCAGAGTCGTCTTCATCCCTTCTCCTTCAGCTCCTGCTGTAATTCTTCCAGCAGATTGAGCGCTTGCAACGGCGTGAGAGTGTTTACGTCGGTTGCCGCAATGCGGTCCACTATACGCTGCGAGAGCGGGGTAAAGATGGTCAATTGCACAGGCTCGGGAGAGGTCTCGACCTGCACGCTCTGGCGCTCCTGCTTTTCATGCTGGCGCAGAATGTGCTTGGCGCGCTCGATGACGGCCGAAGGAAGCCCGGCGAGCCGCGCCACTTCAATGCCATAACTCTTGCTTGCAGCGCCTGGTTCAATGTTATGCAGAAAGACGATTCCGCCCGCGGCTTCTTTGACGCCGACGCGAAGATTTGTGGCGCGCGGCAGCTTTTCAGCTAGCATGGTCAACTCATGGTAGTGAGTGGCAAAGAGGGTGCGCGCGCCGGTTTCGGCATGAAGATACTCGACCGTGGCCCAGGCCAGCGATAGGCCGTCGAAGGTTGCCGTGCCGCGTCCCATCTCATCCAGAAGAATCAGTGATTTATTGGTTGCGGTGTTGAGAATTGTCGCCGTCTCGGTCATTTCAACCATGAAGGTAGAGCGGCCGCGCGCGACATTATCGCTGGCTCCGATGCGCGTGTAGATGCGGTCCACCAGGCCGAAACGCAGACTCTCAGCCGGAACAAAACTGCCCATTTGAGCCAATAGAACCAGCATCGCCGCCTGACGCAAGTAGGTGCTTTTGCCGCCCATATTCGGACCTGTAATCAGCAGCAGGCTGGGCCCGTCGCCAGCGGCATTCAGAAATAGATCGTTGGCAATGAATCTTCCCTCGCGTGTATCCTCCATCCACTGTTCAATGACCGGATGGCGCGCCGCGACGGCCTCGATGACAGGTTCATCGGCGAGACGTGGGCGCACATAGCGGCGACTGGCGGCAAGATGGGCGAAATTGGCCAGCAGGTCAGTCTCGGCGACGACTGCCGAAGTGCGCTTGATTCGTCCGGAGGCTTGCAGAACCGCTTGCCGCAGTTCCGCAAAGAGACGCCTTTCAATTTCGATGGAGCGCTCATGCGCCGTGAGTATTTTTCGCTCATACTCTTTCAACTCGGGCGTGGTAAATCGCTCGGCATTGACCAGCGTTTGCTTGCGCTCATAATCGGCGGGCGCGAGAGCGATGTTAGCCTTGGTGATTTCAATGTAATAACCGAAGACCGAGTTATACCGGACTTTGAGCGAAGCAATGCCGGTTCGCGCCCGCTCCCGTTCTTCGATGGCCGCAATCTGCTGGCGTCCGGTGGTCGAGATCGTTCGCAGCTCATCCAACTCCGAATCGACACCCGAGGCAATTGCTCCGCCATCGACCAGCGTCAGCGGTGGCTCCTCGACGAGTGTGGCCGTAATCTGCGCAGTCACATCGGCCAGCGTGTCCAGACGCGCCGCAAGCTCGCGCCAACGTGGAGCTTGCATGGCGTCGAGCGCAATTTTCAAGCCCGGCAGGCGGCTCAAACTCGCTGCCAGCGCCCGCAGATCGCGCGGTCCGGCCGAATCCAGACTGAGACGTGCAAGCAGCCGCTCGAGATCCAGAAGCCCTGAAAATGCGCGGCGAATCTCCTCGCGGCGGACCAAGTCCGCATGTGCTTCGGCGACGGCCTCATAGCGAGCTTCCAGAGCCGCTGCGTCAACCAGCGGACGCAGAATCGTCGCGCGCAGCAGCCGCTTGCCCATCGGCGTCAGGCAGGAGTCGAGAGTGTAAAAAAGCGTCGCGCGGCTGTCTTGGCCGGCAAAGAGCGGCTCGACTAACTCAAGATTGCGGACTGTGACTTGATCCAGTTCCAGCGCCGTCGAGTGCTCTTCAAAGCGAAGGCTGTCAATGTGCAGCGCCTCGTTCTTCTGCGTAGTGCGGACGTAATGCAAAACCGCGCCGCCCGCAATCGCCGCAGCGGGATGGCCGGTGAGTCCGAAGCCTTCAAGTGAGCGGACATTCATCTGGCGCTCGACAAGCGGTATGGCGAAATCGCGCGTCCAGACCCAATCCTCGACGCGGGTTCGCGCGGGAATGCGCTCCAATTGCGCGGGCAGCTCGAGGCTTGCGGGCGTCAGCACCTCCGAGGAGCCGGCTTTCAGAATCTCATCCACCGCCTGCTGGCGGGCTGTGGAACCGGTAAACTCGGCGGTGCGGAATTCGCCGGTGGAAACGTCCAGCAGAGCCACTGCGCAGATCGAGGCGCTTATCGAGGTTTTGGTCCCTGAGGTGCGTTTCTTGCCTGCCTCGCTCACAGCCTCAGCCCCGCCTCCAAACTCGAAATACGCGGCCAGAAAGTTGTTCTGCTCCTGGCCCAGGCCGGCGTCAAGCGCGGTGCCGGGTGACAGCACGCGGGTCACTTCTCGCCGGACAATCTTCTTGGTGAGCTTGGGATCTTCCATCTGGTCGCAAAGGGCAATGCGGTAACCCATGCGCAGCAACCGCGTCAGGTAGCTCTCGACGGCGTGATAAGGTACGCCGCACATGGGCTGGCTGCGTTCGCGGTCGCGCGCCGTCAGCGTCAGTTGCAGCTCGCGGCTCACGGTCACCGCATCGTCGTAGAAAAGCTCGTAGAAGTCGCCCATGCGGAAGAAGAGCAGGGCGTCGGGATTCTCGCGCTTGGCCGCGGTCCACTGGCGCATGAAAGGGGTAAGTTCGGCCTCCCCCCTGTTCAAAGGGTGAGTGGGCAGAACTGCGGGTTGATTGTCGTCTTCAATCACTTAGGCTTTTAGAGTATCGCGGCGGGATGGATGTGGAGTAGGACGCGCCCTCCGGCAGCGCAAATCGGTCTTTGGTAATGATGAGTCCGCACCCGCGCTTTATGCCTTGGGGTGAGAAAGATTACACTCGATACAGGCGAATGAATTACCGGTTTTGCCGCCAAATTCTTACCGCATTGATTCTATACGAGCAGGAGCAGATGGAGCCGATTTCCCCGGACTTTCCCGAATCCCAGTCATCCGCCGCGTCTGAGGCCACCGAGGCTGGGTTGACAGCACCAAATTCAGCGCCCGCTACGCCGCCCGTGCCCCAATCCGGCGGTGTTGGACTCTGGATGCGCGATCTGCTTCTCGCTGTGACTGCCTCATTGCTTATCACCATTTTCCTCTACCAGCCGGTGCGCGTGGAAGGCCCCAGCATGTTGCCGCGTTTGGAGAATGAGGATCGGCTCTTCATCAACAAATTCGTCTATCACCTCTCGTCGATCAAGCGCGGCGACGTGGTGGTATTTCATTATCCGCGCAACCCGGCAACCAGCTACATCAAGCGCGTGATTGCGATACCCGGCGACAGGCTGTGGATCGACCACGGCGTGGTGTGGATCAACGACAAGCCGCTGCGCGAGAGCTACGTTCCGTCTGAGTACCGCGACAAAGGTTCTTATGCGGAGATGGTGGTTCCAGACGATACCTACTTCATGATGGGCGACCATCGGTCCAACTCATCTGACAGCCGGGAATTCGGGCCCGTCGAGCGCTCGCTGATCTACGGCAAAGCGGTCTTTGTTTATTGGCCTGCGCGGGATGCCGGAGTGGTAAGGTGAGGGCAGGGAATTAGAGTATCTTTTAAAGATTCTGTGCGGCTGATTTTGTGGTTTCCCTCACGTCGGACACAAAACGTGAAATGAATGGGTTTTACAGGCTGCGGAAAAACTCAATCGTGCCATGTTTTGTATCAGGGCTCGGCTTCAGTCGTGCCGATAAAACCCATAGAATCAATAGGGCTTTAGCCCCTGCGGGATGTTTGCGGAGATTCCTCTCAAATCGGGCCTTATTCCCAAGTTTGTAAAACCGTACCCTATGAAATCGTCGAGCCTACAGCGGATTCCCCAAGACGCAATCTCTTCCCCACTTTTCTTTTGCCTCCACTTGCCGTTTGTCCGCATCTCTCGATAGAGTAACTTTCACGCGGAGTCTTTGCGGGAGCCGCTTTTGGCTGCCCCGTGAGCCGAGTCAAATCCCTCTTCCCTGTTAAGGACGGTCCGAATGTCTTCCCTGCCTGTACCCGATCTTGCAATCCCCGCTTCAGAAGTTGCCGCCGTAGTTGACGCCGTAGTTGCCAATCAGGACATCGACTCTACGCTGCGTGAAGACCGTGTCTTTCCGCCACCGCCCGAGTTCAGCGCCAAGGCCGCCATCAAGAGCCTGGAGGAGTACGAAGCGCTCTACAAAAAGTCCATTGAAGACCCCGAGACCTTCTGGGCCGGCGTGGCCGGGGACTTGCATTGGTTCAAGAAATGGGACAAGGTTCTGGAGTGGAATCTACCGTTGGCTCAATGGTTTGTAGGCGGCAAGTTAAACCTCGGCTACAACTGCGTGGATCGTCATGCGCTGGGGGTGCGGCGCAATAAAACGGCGCTGATCTGGGAGGGCGAACCGGGAGAGATTCGGCGGCTGAGTTACGCGGAACTGCACGTCGAGGTGCAGAAGTTTGCCAACGCTCTCAAGACGCTCGGCATCAAAAAGGGCGACCGGGTGGCAGTCTACATGGGCATGACGCCGGAGTTGGCGATTGCTCTGCTGGCCTGCGCGCGGATCGGAGCCGTTCATTCAGTGATATTTGGCGGATTTGCGGCCAATGCCATCGCCGACCGCGTCAGCGATTCGGCCTGCGTGGCGATTCTTACCCAGGATTCCAGCTACCGCCGCGGCAATGAAATTCAGCTCAAACGCACCGTGGATGAAGCCATGAATGCCTGCCACACCGTCAAGCATGTGGTCGTCTTCCGTCGCAGCGGTTCGCCGGTAAATATGGTCACTGGCCGAGACCACTGGTGGCATGAGCTGATGGCGGAGGCCTCGCCGGAGTGCCCCGCAGAAGAGCTCGATTCCGAAGACCCGCTCTACATTCTCTACACCTCAGGGACCACGGGAAAGCCGAAGGGCCTGGTCCACACCACCGGCGGCTACTCGGTTCAGACATACCTCACCACCAAGTACATCTTCGACATTCGCGATGAAGATGTTTACTGGTGTACGGCCGACATTGGCTGGGTTACCGGGCACTCCTATGTGGTCTACGGGCCGCTGCAGAATGGCGCCACCGTCCTGATGTATGAAGGTGCGCCCAATTGGCCGGATTTCTCCAGATTTTGGAAGATCGTCGACGACCACAAGGTCAGCATCTTCTACACGGCGCCCACGGCGATCCGAGCGTTTATCAAGTGGGGCGATCAGCATGTGGAGAAGCACGATCTCAGCTCGCTTCGCCTGCTCGGCACGGTTGGCGAACCCATCAATCCCGAGGCCTGGATGTGGTACCGCGAGAAGATCGGCCACAACCGCTGTCCCATCGTCGATACGTGGTGGCAGACGGAGACGGGTGCGATTATGATTGCGCCGATTCCGGGCGCGGTGGCTGCCAAACCCGGTTCGGCCACGCGGCCATTCTTCGGCATTCAGCCGGAGGTGGTCAACAAGGAGGGTGAGCCCGTTCCGCCCGGCCATGGCGGCCTGCTGGTGATTCGCAAGCCCTGGCCGTCGATGGCCCGCACCGTCTACGGCGATCCCGAACGCTATCAGAAGACCTATTGGAGCGATGTGCCGGGCAGCTACTTTACCGGCGACGGAGCGCGCCAGGATGCCGACGGCTACTTCTGGCTGATGGGCCGCGTCGATGACGTAATCAACGTCAGCGGCCATCGGCTAGGCACGATGGAGGTCGAGTCGGCGCTGGTGGCGCATCCCAAGGTCGCCGAGGCCGCGGTGGTGGGCCGTCCCGACGAGCTGAAGGGTCAGGCGATCTCGGCCTTTGTCTCGCTAGAAAGCGGCAACCAGCCCAGCGAGGCCCTGAAGGATGAGCTGCGGAAATGGGTGTCGAAAGAGATTGGCTCGCTCGCCCGCCCCGACGATATCCGCTTCACCGAAGCCCTGCCCAAAACGCGCTCCGGCAAAATCATGCGCCGCCTGCTTCGCGAATTAGCCACCCACGGCGAGATCAAAGGCGACACCACGACCCTCGAAGATTTCACCGTAATCGCCAAGTTGCGCGAGGCGGAGGAGGGGTAAGGCAACGAGTCAGCAGGTCAGTTGGGTGGGTGGCGGGAAGGTCGATTCTGGGCTGGAAAGATAGTATTTGGCAACGAAATCAACAGTTGATGCCCAAGTAGAAGGCTCTTAATCTCAGGATATGGAAGTTCTACTCAACGTCGAGCAGGAAGCCGAACTCTCCCGCATCGCCGGTCAGACCGGCAAGAGTGCGGATGAGTTGGCGCGCGAAGCCGTGGACCGTTACTTGACGGAAGAGGGCCGATTTCTTGCTGGGGTTCAAGCCGGGCTGGACGCAGCCGCGTGTGGTGATTTCGTTCCCACATCCGAGGTCTGGGAAAGGGTAGAACGCGTGTTGCAGGCCTGAATTCTCCATATCTATCACGGTGCGCGGAACTGGCCAGTAGAGCCATAATTCCGGCCGCACCGGGCCTGACCCCGCGGAAAAGGCGGGTCATCCCGCCCTTCCAGACGAAAAAACACCCCCGAAGGATCACTTCTCTTCGGAGGCGCTTGTGTGGAGTCGCTTGTGTAACTAAGCACAAGAGAGATATATACGGGAACCAGTAGCCGGCGCTGGAGGTCGGTAGCACTCAGCTACTGGTAATCCCTGCACAAACGAAGTTAGCTGCGGCTTCCCCTTTCCACGGCTACTCCGTGTCGCCCGGCTCTAAGAGGGCATTCTTATCTCGCCCTCCGAACCATGTTGACAATTGGAGTGTCTCGCATGTGAGAGAGCCGTTCCGTGATGGCCATCACAGGGGCGTGTAACAATTTGATTCTTGACAAAGTTAGTCCAAGGAGACAACATTGCAGTCCTCTCAGGCTGTCTCATTCTGAACAGCTTGCGCCGATCCGGCCTCGCTTGATGCGCTGAGGGCTCACTTCCAGCACGCAAAATATCCCGTTTTACAAGGCCAAAAATCGAGGATTGACAAAGCCCGCCGAAGCTTTGAGAATCGGAGTTTCAGTTCCCTCCGAGGTTTGTTTCCACATGACAGCGCTTCTAAGCACGAATCTGGGCGATACGCCTTTGCTGGGCCGGGGCAAAGTGCGCGATCTTTACGCGATTGGCGATGATTTGCTGCTCGTCGCCACAGATCGAATTTCAGCCTTCGATCACGTCCTGGCCACCGGAATTCCCGGCAAGGGGAAGATCCTCACGCAGATTTCTCTCTTCTGGTTTGACCTGTTGACTGAGTTGGTTCCCAATCATCTCATCACTGCCAACGTAAGCGAGTTTCCTGCCAGCCTTCAGCCCTATGCCGATCAACTGGAAGGCCGCTCGATGCTGGTCAAGCGGGCCAAAATGTTTCCCGTCGAGTGCGTGGTGCGCGGCTACCTGACCGGCTCAGGCTGGAAGGAATACAAGGCCTGCGGTACGGTCTGCGGGCTGCCGCTGCCGGCTGGGCTGCTTGATGGTTCGCGACTGCCTGAGAGCCTGTACACACCCTCGACCAAGGGCGAAGCCGGCACCCACGACGAGAACATCAGCTATGCCGCAACCGTGGCCGCGGTTGGCGAGGCCGATGCCGCCGAACTGCGGCGGCTGACCGTGGCGCTCTACAACAAGGCCACCAGCCACGCCGAGTCGCGCGGGCTGATTCTTGCCGACACAAAATTCGAGTTTGGCAGAAGCGGCGATCGGATTCTTCTTGCCGATGAGGTTTTGACGCCGGATTCGTCGCGCTTTTGGGAGGCTGCCACGTGGAAGCCAGGCGGCGTGCAGCCCTCATTCGACAAACAGTTCGTGCGGGATTATCTTGAATCAATCCACTGGAACAAGCAAGCGCCGGCACCGGCGTTGCCCCAGGATGTGGTCGAGCGCACCCAGGCCAAGTATCTTGAGGCTTTTCGGCGCTTGACGGGGCGTGAGTTGAGTCTGTAATAGGCCGGATGAAGCAGGCACGGCGCGAACGGAGCGCGATATGGAAATCGTAGACTGGGCTATCGTGATTGTGATGGCGCTGGCTGTGCTTTGCGGCCTCTCGCAGGGCTTCTTCCGCTCTTTCTGCGCCTTGGCGGGGCTGGTGCTGGGGCTGGCCGTTGCCGACTGGAATTACAGCATGGTGGCTAAGCCGATCATCCCCCTGGTGCGCGAGGAAGCGGTGGCCAACGCCATCGCGTTTCTGCTGATTGCCTTTGTCGTAATGGGCGTCGCGGCCATCGTTGGCAAGGTGATGTCCAAGGCTGTTCACGGCGTCGGGCTGGGTTGCCTTGACAAGCTTGCCGGCGGTGTCTTCGGCCTGCTCCAGGGCGCGGTGACGGTAACGCTGGTGATTGTGGCAATCGTGGCATTTTTCCCCAGGGCGCACTGGTTGGCTGAGGCCCGGCTTCCCAAGTATTTTTTTGGCGCCTGTCATTTGAGTACGCACATCAGCCCGGAGGGCTTGGCCGAGCGCATTCAGCATGGCCTCAAGTTGCTGGAAGAAGAGTCTCCGCACTGGCTCCATCCCGGCCCCAGCGGTGCGTAATTCTGGGCCAGAGCAAAATCCCGCCGAGTATGGCAAGCTAATAGAACTGCAAGAGGTGGACGTGAAACGAGAACTGGACAGCCTGGTGACCCTTATGCATTCCAGCGGCATTCGCTATGAAGACGCCGTGCGCGAATTCAAGAAACAATATCTGCGCGAGGTGTTGATTGCGCACCGGGGCAACCAGTGCAAGGCGGCCGAGGAGATGGGAATGCACCGCAACACCCTGAGCCGCACCATGGCCGAGCTTGATCTGAGCCTCGCCGAAGTGCGCGCCACCCTCAAGCGTCCTCCCCGCAGCGAGCGCGCCGTCTTTGCCGTGCCCAACCAGATTTACCGCCAGGGCTGACCGCCCATTGGCGCGATGGATCCCGCCCGAACATTCGGACTCTCTGTACCCAATCCATTCAGCTTTTTTGCGGAATGGATGGGATACCTTGGCAGTCTGTAGTTCAAGCCAAGTTTTGCAAGGGCACGGCTTCAGTCGCGCCGTATTCGTGCGGGAAAGTTGTCCGAGCTTCGGTAATCGTCCTTTGCGGAGATTTGCATTCATCTCTCTATTCGGGAAGACGGACCTTGGGCGGTAGCAGCCAGAGTACCGCAACGATCCCAATCAGAGCCAGAGAAGCAGCAGGCCGGTAGTAGGCCACGGGAATCGCCGTGAGATACAGCAAAACAGACGCAATCTGCTTGCCCCAACTTGCGTGGGCGGGCGCGGCACTCTGCGCTCGAACTTGGGTCCACAGCGCCATATATCCGAGCCCCGGAAAAATACTTACTGCGGCGTAGAGCGCCGTGGTGAACGATGACAGTCCCTTGACGCCGATCCAGTCCGTAACAAACGGAAAGAGCGAGAGGCAAAAAAGAAACACCAGGTTGGCCCATAAAATACCGTGGCTGACTGTCTCCACCTCGTCGACGAGATAGTGATGGTTCACCCAATAAATACCGATCTGCACAAAGGTGAGAAGGTAGAGGAAAATAGTAGGCAGCACCATGAGCAAACCGGCTAAGCCATCCGGCCCAGGGACTTTCAATTCCAGCACCATAATGGTAATGATGACCGCGATGACGCCGTCGGAGAACGCCTCTAGACGTGCCGGACTAAGCCCTTTTCTTCTCATGCTGATTCCAATTTACCACGGGGCGCGGTTCTCCAAGAATCGATCTAGCTTGTTCAATTATTGATCGCTATGCCTTTGCTCTTGTCCATATTTTCCCGCATTCGCGCCTCAGCCCTCTTCGCTCCCGCCGCCCCAATCCAGCCGCCATCATAGCCGGCTTTTAACCATCGTTCCACCCAAACGGTTGCCATGCGGCGAGCGTCAATACAATAGGGAATATGCAGACCACACCACCAATTGCGGAAGCGCGCGTCCAGATCGAGCCCGGCTTTGCCTGGGATGAGCAGGATGCCTATCTCTTTGACATTGACGGCACGATCCTGCGCGACCCGGACCGCATTCATATGAACTCCTTTGCCTCCAGCATTGAGTGCGTGACGGGCTTTGCGGTGACGCTGGACGGCATTCCCGTGCATGGCAGCACGGATACGGCGATTCTGGCCGAGGCCTGCCGGCGGGCGGGGATCCCGGCCGAGGTGCTTGAGCCGCAGGTCGAGGCGATTCTGGAGGCGATGCGCCAGACCGTCAGCGCGCGGCGCGGTGAGATGAGGCTGCGGCTGATGCCAGGCGTGGAAGCGGCGCTGGGCCACTTGGCGCGCAAGGGAGCGCTGCTCGGCGTGGCCACGGGGAATCTGGAGACTATCGGCTGGATCAAGATTGAAGAGGCTGGGCTGCGCGAGTGGTTCCGCTTTGGCGGCTTCAGTGATCGCTTTCCGGTGCGCGCCGAACTGGTGGGCCATGCGGCGCTCAAGGCCAGAGAGATGGCCGGAGCCCAAGCGCGAGTCTGTGTGGTGGGCGATACGCCAAACGACATTGCGGCGGCGCACGCAAACCAGCTTCCGGTGATTGCCGTAGCCACGGGCAACTTCAGCTTCGATGCGCTTATCGAGCACAAGCCGGAGCTCTGCGCCACGTCGCTGGCCCATCTGCTGGCGTTGCAAGGGAGGCCGCAATGAGGCGGATTCAGTGGCCGTCTGCGATATTGGCGGCAATGGCGTGGAGTTTGAGCGCGGCTCATGCGCAAACGCCAGCCCCAGCCCCAACGGCGACTCAAGCCGCGAATCAAGCGGCGGCTTCCGTTGAAGCCTCGCAAGCAACGCCCATTCGCAACTCCGTCCGGCGGCGCGCGGCCAAGCTGTATCTTGCGGGCAGCAAGCTCTATGAAGCGGAGAAGTTTGAAGAGGCAATGGCCGATTACGAGAAGGCGGCCGAACTCGACCCAGACAATGCCGATTACCCGCTTGCAGTTGGCGTGGCGCGCAGCCACGCAGTGACGGCGCTGATTCAAGCCGCGGCAAAAGACCGGAATCGCGGCGATAATGTTGCGGAGAGGGCAGCGCTGGCTCATGCGCTGGAACTGGACCCCAACAACGCCGAAGTGAGCCTGCACTTGAACGGGATGGGCGACGCCGCGCTGAAGGGGCAGCGGAGGCCGGTCTACGAGCAGGGCGCCAAGACGGTGGGCGAAGACGAAGAGTTGATGCCCGTGCCGGGGATTCACAGCTTTCACCTGCGCACCGACGAGCGTCAGATCGTCAAGCTGGTCTTCCAATCCTACGGAATTGAGACCACAGTGGACGAGAGCGTTCGCACCACTCAGTCGCGCCTTGACCTGGACAACATCGGCTACGCGGACGCGATTCGGATTGTCGAGATGGTGACCGGTACCTTCCACGTGCCGCTCGACGCGCATCGCGTGCTGGTGGCGCGCGACACCAAGGAGAATCGGGCGCGCTTCGAGCGGTTGGAATTGGAGACAGTCTATCTTTCCGGATTGACGCAAACTGAGTTGAGCGATGTCGCCAACCTGGCCAAGAACGTCTTCGATATTTCGCAGGCGGCGACCAATTCAACCTCCGGGACGATTGCTCTGCGCGCCTCGGAGGAGACGCTGACTGCCTTCAACAATACGATCCGCATATTGTTGGAAGGAAAGAACCAGGTGCTGCTGGAAGTGCGCATGATTCAGCTTGGGCACACCAATGCGCGCAAAACCGGGCTCAACCCGCCGCAGAGCATGAGCGTCTTCAACGTCGCCGCAGAAGCGCAGTCTATCTTTACTCAAAATCAGGCCCTGATCCAGCAGATCATCAACTCCGGGCTGGCCGCCCCTGGCGATTTCTGGACAATTCTCGGCATTCTTGCCGCCTCCGGACAGGTTCCCAATTCTCTGTTTTCCAGTGGAATAGCCACCTTTGGCGGCACGTTGACCAACTGCGGAACCACGACCTACTCCTGCACCGGCGCGGCAACCACCTTTGCAGTGGCGCCGGGAACGTTTTCGGCCAACCTCAGTTTGAACTCCTCCGATACGCGCGAGCTGGATGACTTGCAATTGCGGCTGGGCGACGGCGAGACAGCAACCTTGAAGTCCGGCACAAAGTATCCGATTCAGACCTCGTCCTTTTCCAGCATCGGTTCCAGCAGCCTTTCAAGTCTGGCGGGACTGAGCGGCGCTGGAAATTCCAGTAGCCTGCAATCTCTGCTGGCCTCATACAGCAACAGTGTGCCCAATATTCCGCAAGTCGAGTATCAGGACCTTGGATTGACGCTGAAGGCGATGCCCAAAGTGATGCGCGGCCAGGATGTCGCGCTCACCATCGACTTGAAGATTAGCGCCCTGGCCGGCAGTTCGGTCAATGGCAATCCGATTCTCAACAATCGCTCCTGGTCCGGTGTGGTGACGGTAAAGCAGGACGAGGCGGTTGTGGTCATCAGTGAGCTGGACAAGTCGGAGAGCCGCGCCGTGAGTGGCGTGCCGGGTATCAGCGAGGTTCCCGGATTGAACGATCTGACAGGCAACGACAAAAACAAAAACTATGCCTCGCTGCTGATTGTGATTACGCCGCATGTGGTGCGGGGCACGCAGGCCGCGGGGCATTCGCCAATGATGCGCATCGAGCGCGGATCGTCGGGGCGGCAGTAGCGGGCCAGCAAGAGCTTGTAGCGCTGGCCTCCCGGCCTGCCGTAGCGTGGACCTCCCGGTCCACGCTTGCTTCTCATTGGGAACGCTGAAAACTCGCTAAGTTGTTACTGCGCCGCGACGCCATCCAGTTTGGCTTGGAACTGAATGATCTTCTTGATGGTGTCATAGGGAATGTTGGCGGGAACCAGGCGTCCGTTGACGGCCAGCGTCGGGGTTGCGTTGATCTCCAGATCGACGGCCAGCTTCTTTGAGGCCTCGATGTTGGCGACTGTCTCTGGCAGTGCGGCGCAGGCGGCGATCTTGGTTGGGTCAAGGCCGGCCTTGGTGACCGCGCTATTGAGCGTCAGAGCGGCGCCATCGGCGGTGGCCAGGCCATCCTGACCGTCAAAGACGGCTGAAACATAAGTGAAGAAGGCATCGCTGCCACCCTGCTTGGACACGCAGACGCCGTAGGCCGCTGCCTGAGCTGCCGCCGTGTGCATGGGCAGTGGCAAATTCTGAAAGACAATGCGCGCCTTGGGGAAATCGACTGCGAGCTTGTCCATGTTGGCCTGAGCTTCCTTGCAATGCGGGCACTGGAGGTCGGAAAATTCGACGATTTCAAGATCCTTCGCCGCCGAGCCGCGATAGGGCCCGTCGGCCCGCTGTTGCAACAAGGCGCGGTTCTCCGCGTAGGGATGTTCGTCGGAGCGCAGAATATCATCGCCGGAGATGATGTGCTTGCCGTCAACGGCGATCAGGAAGCTGATCGATTGCGGATCCATCTTGGCGCCTTTTTCGGCTACCAAAAGAGTGGCCTTGCTGATACCCTCGATGGCGGTCTTCTTGATGGCCTGGATCTGCCAGACGCGATTCTCATCGAAGCCCCAGTTGAGGCGAAAGAAGGTGTCGATAGCCTCTTTGGTCGGCCCGGCGGCGGTAAAGTCGGCGGGGTTAGGCTTCGGAAAGACAGGCGCTGCCACAACAGGCGCGGCAGCCATTGCGGCATCCGGCGCGGGCGCGTCTGGAACAGGCTGCTGCGCGGAGGCTGCAAGCGCGGACAGGGACAATGCGGCCAGCGCGGCGAGGCTGGCAAATCTTGCGGACAGACGAGTCAAGTTGTTTCTCCTTGAATGGCTAAATTCTGATTGGCTAAAAGCCGAATTGCTCAATGCTGAATTACCAAAAGCTGAGTTGCAATAACTGAACCGCGGGAAGGCTCCCGACTTCTAGCTTATACCTGAACCTTGACGGCAATGGGAAATCTGCGCCCGCTGCCAAACGATTTGGAGGTCACCTTCAGCACCGGCGCGGCCTGCTGGCGTTTGTATTCGGAGCGCTCCACCAGGCGCACTACCTGTTGGACGAGCTCGAGCGGGAAACCGTTTGCCTCGGCGATCTGCTCGGGCGTCTCGTAGCGCTCCACGTAGGCTTCCAGAATGGGATCGAGAACTTCATAGGGCGGCAGCGAGTCGGTGTCTTTCTGATCGGGCCGCAGCTCGGCCGAAGGCGGCTTTTCCAGAATCGCCCAGGGAATGACTTCGCGTTCACGATTGATCCAGCGGCAGATTGCGTAGACGCGAGTCTTGACTAGGTCGCCGATGACGGCCAGCGCGCCAACCATGTCGCCGTAAAGGGTGCAGTAGCCCACGGCCATCTCCGACTTGTTGCCGGTGGTAAGCACCAGCGCGGAAAACTTGTTGGAAAGAGCCATAAGCAGGTTGCCGCGAATGCGTGACTGAATGTTTTCTTCGGTAATGTCGGCTTTGGTTCCGGCAAAAAGCGGCTGCAATGTCTGCGTAAACTCCGCGAAAAGGCCGCTGATGGGGATAATCTCAAAGCGAATTTCCAGGTTTGCCGCAAGCTGCCGGCTGTCGTCGATCGAGCCTGTCGAGGAGTAAGGGCTGGGCATTCCAACGGCGATGACATTCTCTGGGCCAAGGGCCTCGGCGGCAATCGCGGCGACCAGAGCCGAGTCGATGCCGCCGCTCAAGCCCACCAGAGCCTTTTTGAATCCGCACTTGCGCAGATAGTCGCGTGTGCCAAGGACGAGGGCGCGATAAGCGGCTTCGGTGTCGTTGTCCTCCGGAATGGCGACAGGTGTTTCATTGAATGGATCGACCACGATCAGGTCTTCCTTAAAGGAGGCAGCTTGCGCGATCAGCTCGCCGCGCGCATCGATGGCCAACGAGGAGCCGTCGAAGAGGAGACTGTCATTGCCGCCAACCTGGTTTGCAAGCAAGACCGGAATCCCATCCCGCCGGGCGATGGCCGAGAGCATCTGGCGGCGAAGCGCGCGCTTGCCGTGCCAGAAGGGCGAGGAGGAAAGATTGATGTGGACGGCGGGCTGCTGGCGCATCAACTCTTCCATCGGATCGATGGAGTAGAGGCGGCGCGGCCAGAAGCCTTTGTCGTTCCAAGCGTCCTCGCAGATGGTAATGGCCAGGCGGAGGCCATCCAATTCGACCACCTGCTGGGAGCGCGCGGGGACAAAGTAGCGCTGCTCGTCGAAGATGTCATAGAAGGGCAACAGGCGCTTGTGCTGCTCAAGCAAGAGCAGACCGCCATCCAGAAGGACTGCGGCGTTCACCGCGGGCTTACCGTGTTCGACTGAGGCTGGCAGCGCCACGCCTGTCAGTACAGCGGTGGGCAGATCGCGCGTGCCTTCAGCCAACTCATCGACGGCCCGCCGGCAGCGCGCCAGAAAGCTCGGTTTTTCCAGGAAGTCGGCCGGAGGGTAACCGCACAGGGCCAGCTCGGAGAATACCGTGAGCCGCGCGCCTTTGTCAGCGGCCCGCCGGCTTGCTGCAATGATTTTTGTGAGATTTCCGCTGAAATCCCCGACCGTCGGATTGATCTGCGCCAGTGCAATCTTCACATTTTCAGTCTAAATCCCAAGGGGTGCGCGGCTGGGCTCTGAGAGAAGAGGTGAAAAGATAATGCCGGCTGGACCGTCGCTACTTCGCCTTAACCAGCGCGTCGGAGTAATAGCCGGTGCGGTGCCGGATATTGAAGGCGCTGGCCGCCGCCCTGGGAATTGTCACCTGGACGCGATGAAAGCTGACTCCTGCGGTCTGGTGATGCGGATAGTAGCCAAGAAGATATTGCGTGCGCAAGTCGTCGCTGACGCGGGCAAAGGCCTTCTCCAGTCCGCCGTCGTTGACGTAGAAGCTTTTGCCACCGGTCTCTTCTGAAAGCGAGATCAGCGTGTGCTCGCCGCCCAGGTCGCGTCCGGCGCTGGCCTCGATGGGCACGTCGATGATGCTGTAGATCATCACTTCATTGCGCAGTGCGGCTTCAATTGCCTGGGCGTAGGTGCTGCTCTTGGCGGTGTCGTCGCCGTCGGAGACAATGACCAGAACCTTGCGGCCTGTCCTCGCTCCTAGGCGCTCCGAGCCAAGGCAGATGGCGTCGTAAAGAGCCGTGGCCCAGTCACCGCGCAACTGGCTCAAGCCGTGGTCTATCTGGCTCAACTTGTTGGTGAAGGGTGTCAGTTCCCGCACCTCGGTAGCGAACTGAAGCAGGCTCATCTGATCCTGCGGGCGCAGCAGAGCGTGGGCGAAGCGGCGGGCTGCATTGGCCTCCTGATCCATGTCCTTCTGCACGCTGCCACTGGTGTCGATAGCCAAAGTAAGGTTAAGCGGCAGCTCGGATTGGCGCTCGAAGACACCGATCTGCTGCGGCCGTCCATCCTCGGCCAGCGCAAAGTCCTCCTGAGTCAAGCCGCCGACAATGGCTCCGTTCTGGTCGGTTACATTGACAAAGATCGAGACCAGCTTCACCTCCATGTGCAGTGTGCCTTGCTGCGCCGGAATCACCGGGCAAAAGAACGCCAGCAAAGCCAGGCCAATCGTCAGCCGGCACTTCTTCGATCCATCCGTGTTAAGAATGCGCAATTGCATCGCCGATGTAAGCCTGTACCCTTCGCTGTCCTCAGCAATTCGGCAGGTACAGAAAAGAATACCGCCTGCTGGTTAGACGCAGCAGGCGGTAATCAGTCGGGGGGAGAGCGCGATCAAGAGAATTTGTACATGAAACCGGTCGGCGTGCCCCACAGGTTGCGGGCGCGATCCTCGTAGAAGATGCTGAACTCGATACCCGCAATGTCGAAGTCGAAGAGAGGAACGCGGTCGAAGGTGTAGTCGTTGCGCACGGAATACTCATCACCGCCACAGTCGATCATGAGCGTGTCCTCGGTTGAAAGCCGCTCGGGATGAGTGAGCAGCATACAGACGATGGCGAAGACGCCAAGGCCGAACTCGTGGCCCTCCATGGCGACGCGGGTGCGGCGAGCCGAGCAGCCACGGTGCAACATGCCAAACTGAGCCGCGGTGACCATGAAATCGTTGCCTTGCTGCTGATCCGCCATGAGCTTTTCCGCCAGCTTGGTGCGCTCCGATTGACGCAGGAAGGTGGGTCCGACCCGGCCCAGAATGCGATTCTGAAACTTGCGCTTGGAGGCAAGAATTCCCACTGCCATCTCCACGGCTTCGTTGTACGTTGGCGCAATCGCCTGCCAGCGGGGAATGGCAAACCAGGCTTCCGCGCCGGGCAGCAGAGGCTTGCGCGCCAGCTTTTCCATGCAACTTCCTAGTCCAGGAAAGAGCTTCCGCAATTCCGTGACCTGGGCCTCAACCGGCCGCACCTTGTAGCTGGGCGGATAGACACGGTTGGAAGGCACCTGTTCCTCCTTGTATTTGTCGGTGATCGTATGGCGCTGGATAATCTCCACCACGGAATTGGCGAGCTCGGACTTCAGCCCCTTGGATAGGTCCAGCACAATCTGCGCGCTGTGCCGGTCCAGCCGCTCAATGGCGGCAAGGTAAGCTGTATGAGCAGCCGACCCAAGAAACTCCTGAAGTTGAGCATTCTGCTGATCCGTCGTGTTTCCAGACAGATGCATCGGAGTTACAAGAGTTGTTGTCGCCATGGCCCCTGCTTTTCCCGCGCTTGCGCGCTCTCAATTCTTTAAGTTTCATCGGCACATTTCGCGCTTTCAGCAGGGGATTACGCCTAAAGTTGCTCCTCTTTGGAACAGGCGAAGCTCGAACGCTATCGACTTCCGGTAGGCTTCCAAAGCAAAGACAGGACGCAAGAAAGTTGAGCCGTTACAGTCGGTGGCTGCCTGAGCCGCCGACTGTAGCCGTCCTACACAGAGACGCCAACAATTTGTCCAGCCGCTGGCCGTGTGTCCGGCCGGGCATTCAGCAACGGCAGCGCCACGGCCAGCACATCCTCAATACGGCTGGCGTAATGGATCTGGACGCCAGCGGTCAGCTCCGGAGTCAAGTCCTCTTCCACGTCCTGGCGGTTGTCGGCCGGCAGAATGATGGTCTGGATTCCAGCGCGGCGCGCGGCCAGAAACTTCTCCTTGATTCCGCCCACAGGCAGCACGTTGCCGCTCAAGGTAATCTCACCGGTCATTGCCGTCAGTGGAAGCACAGGTGTATCCGTTAGCAGCGAAGCCAGCACCGTTGCCATGGTGACTCCAGCAGAAGGGCCGTCCTTGGGAATCGCGCCGGCGGGAACGTGAATGTGCAGGTCGATCTCTTTGGTAAAGTCTTCTGCCAGCCCCAGACTCGCCGCATTCGAGCGCACCCAGGTCAGCGCGGCCTGCATCGATTCCTGCATCACTTCGCCGATCTGCCCGGTCATGGCAAAATTGCCCTTGCCCTTCATCTTGTTGGCCTCGATGAAGAGGATGTCGCCGCCGGCCGGTGTCCACGCCAGGCCCACGGCCACGCCCGGCCGCTTCACGCGTTCCGCAACCTCGGTCTCCACGCGCACCTGGATGCCGCCCAGAAATTCCTTGAGCATCTCGCGCGTCACCACCAGCTTCTCCGTGTGCCCTTCCACTACGCGCCGCGCTTCTTTTCTGCATACAGTCCCGATGGTCTGTTCCAGCTTCCTCACCCCGGCCTCGCGCGTGTAGTGGCGGATGATGTGCCGCACCGCTTCCTCGGGAAACTCAATCTGCTCCACCGTGATCCCGTTTTCCTTGATCTGGCGCGGAATCAGGTAGCGATTGGCGATATGCACCTTCTCTTCTTCGCTGTAACCCTGCAGCGGGATGATTTCCATGCGGTCGATCAGCGGTGCCGGTACCGTGTCCAGCATGTTCGCCGTGCAGATGAACAAGACCTTCGAGAGATCGAACGGCACGTCCAGGTAGTTATCGCGGAAGGTGTTGTTCTGCTCCGGATCCAGCGTCTCCAGCAGCGCCGACGCCGGATCGCCCCTGAAATCGCGGCCCAGCTTGTCCACCTCGTCCAGCATGATCACCGGGTCGTTGGTTTCCGCGCGGCGAATGCTCTGGATGATTTGTCCCGGCAGGGCGCCGATGTACGTCCGGCGATGGCCGCGGATCTCCGCCTCGTCGTGCATGCCGCCCAGCGAGACGCGCTGGAACTTGCGGCCCAGGGCTCGCGCGATGGAACGGCCCAGGCTGGTTTTGCCCACACCAGGAGGCCCCACAAAGCAGAGGATCGGCCCCTTCATGTCCGGCTTCAGCTCGAGAACGCTGAGGTAGTCGAGGATGCGGTCCTTCACCTTTTTCAACTCGTAGTGGTCCTCGTCGAGAATCTCCCTGGCCTTGCCGATGTCGATCTTGGAGGCCGAGCTCCTGGCCCACGGCAGCACCGCCAGCCACTCGATGTAGTTGCGGGTGAGCGAGTAATCGGCGGCCATCGGGGACATGCGAGATAGGCGATTCAGCTCCTTGACCGCTTCCTTCTTCACATCTTCCGGCATTCCCGCCGCATCGATCTTCTGTCGCAGTTCATCGCTCTCGCGCTGGCCCTCGTCCTGTTCGCCCAACTCCTTCTGAATGGCCTTGAGCTGCTCGCGCAAATAGTAGTCGCGCTGCGACTGCTGCACCTGATCCTGCACCTCGGTCTGAATCTTG
>CAZDYU010000005.1:0-82254 GCA_964509755.1 uncultured Occallatibacter sp.
AGGTCCGGAAGGAAGCAACGGTAACGGGCTAGTGCGTGTGCAGTAGGTCACCCGGCGCTTTTTGCGCCGTGGGCGTTTTTTGCCAGGCCCTCGCAAGCGCTTTTGCCATGTGCCGCAAGGAGAGATGCATTGACCCTCAGTGTTCGTCCCATCGTGGGCTGCCGCGCCAAGATTACCGCCTTTGGAACCTACGTCCCCCCGCAAGTTCTGACCAACCAAGACCTGGAAAAAATAGTCGACACAAACGACCAGTGGATCATGGAACGCACCGGCATTCGCGAGCGTCACGTGCTGGCCAAGGGCCTGGGCGTGAGCGACATCTGCGCCGAGGCGGCCAAAAAATGCCTGGCCATGCGCGGCATTCCCGCCACTGAGATCGAAATGATCATCGTCGGCACGGTCACGCCCGACATGATGTTCCCCGCCACTGCCTGCCTGGTGCAGAACAAAATCGGGGCCAAGGGTGCCTGGGGCTTTGACGTCTCGGCCGGCTGCCCCGGCTTCGTCTTTGCCCTGCAGGCGGGCGTAAAAATGATCGAGAGCGGAGCGCACAAAAAAGTTCTGGTCTGCGGCGCGGACGCCAATACTCGCATGACGGACTACACTGACCGGACGACGTGTGTTTTGTTTGGCGACGGCGGCGGCTGTGTGCTGCTCGAGCCTTGCGAAGAGGGCGAGATCGGCTTCATCGACTACGTGCATGAGATCGACGGCTCGGGCGCGGACGTGCTCAATCTCAAGGGCGGCGGCAGCCTGAATCCCGCCAGCCACGAGACCGTGGACAAGAAGTGGCACTACATCTATCAGGATGGCCCGCAGGTCTATAAATTTGCCGTCCGCAAGATGCTCGAAGTGACGACCAGAGTTTTGGCGCGCAATAACGTCACAGGCGCGGATCTGGGCTGCTTCATCCCCCACCAGGCCAACCTGCGCATTATCACCGCAACCGCCGACCGCCTCGGCATGGCGCGGGATCGCGTCATCATCAATATCGAAAAGTACGGCAACACCTCCGACGGCACCATTCCCCTGGCCATCGAAACAGCCGTCGAGGAAGGCAAGCTCAACAAGGGCGACCTGGTGCTGATCGCTACCGTTGGCGCGGGCTTTACCGTGGGCGCGGCGCTGCTGCGCTGGGAGATATAGAGGCAGCGGGCCAGCGAGTCAGCGGGTCAGCGGGTCGGTCCCTTCGGGGATCAGCCTTCTTGCTGACTCGCTGACCTGCTGACTCGCTGACTCGCTGACCTGCCGACTCGCTGACTCGCTAACTCGCTGACCTGCCGACTCGCTGACTCGCTGACCTGCTGACTCGCTGACCTCCGTCAAACCCCGACAGAAACGCCATACTCGGGCAGCACATCGCATTCCGCAGCCATGCGGAAGAAGACTCGCATACCCTCCACGCATTCCTCGTCCAGCACATAATGAATGTTCGTGGTCAGATAGGTTCGGATTGTCTGCTCGGGAATAGGAAGCCGCGCGGCCCACTCAGTGACCAGAGCGTCGATATTTTCCAGGCCATGAATGCGGGATTGAATAAAATCCTCGGCTACACTCTCAACCAAAAGGCTGCCGTGCGCAGCACCCCAGACGGCGGAGATGAAGGGATGGCCGGTTGCGGCGCGCCACTCCTCGGCCAGATCGTGGTAGACCAGTTCTTCGCCGGTGCGTTCGTAGCGGTTGGCGCGCTCCTCCAACGCCAGCAGCGCCGGGTCGCCGATGAGGATAGCGGCGTCGGCTCTCTCCAGCATCGCGTCCAGGTCGGCGGCCGCGGGCATAAATGGCACACCTGGGTTGCCCCATTGATGAAAGAGAATGCGCGCATAGGCCAACGTGGTGCGGCTGGCGCTGTCTGCGGCCACTGAGCGCAGCGCGGCCAGCGGTTGCGCGGCCCGGCACACCAGCAGCAGTGATCGCACCCGCCCCTTGGCGGCGATCACGCACCCCGGCAAAATGCGCAGGCTGGGGTTGGCGGCCAACGCGGCAATCGGAACCAAACCAATATCCGCCGAGCCCGTCGCCAGCCGCTCGGCGCACTCGGCCGGTGTCATGCGATCGATCTGGTAGCGCAGTGCCAGCGGCGCGTTGAGCGGCAGATGCTCGAAATCCCACATCAATGGCGCGGGATTCAGAAAGCCGATGGCGGCAATGCGCAGGCGAGGATGAGGAATGGAAGTCACGCCTCTTAGACTATCAACTAGGCCTATCAACTCGTAGCCAGGGTCTTCACCGTGCATCGGCCGCTTCAGCACTCAAGCAGAAGCCAGGGACATGGACGATGCAGTCGCTATTTTGCGCATGTTCCTCCCGACGCAGCAAGTTAACTCGCAGCAGGGTATGCGATTCAAAAGCTTTGTTCAACAGAGCTTGCATCGCCGGATTGCGCAGGCCGGTACAGGGAAAGATGGTGAGGACCGTCACCAGCTCGGCGGTGAAGCGCTGGCCCCGGCGGCCAAAGCGCACGGCCATCGCATCGTTCGATGCCGGCGTTCTTCCCACCAACAGCGGCGCCACCAGAACGCCGGTCTCGCTGAGCCCGTTGAGCCAAGCGGCTGGCAAGTCTGTGACTCCCGCATTGATGAGAATCGCATCCGAAGAAACGGGCTCAAGGCTCGTGCCGTCCTGATTGAGAACCTTCACATTCGCATAAGGGCTGAGGTTGGCCTCAGCCATCGCCGCCAACTCCGGGTCAACTTCAACTGCCGTCACCGCGCCCTGATGCCCCACCGCCTCGGCCATTATCGCGGTATAGTAACCCGTTCCGCAGCCGATGTGCAGCACACGTTTACCCGCGCCCAGATCCAGTGCCGCCAGCAAGCGCGCAATCATGCTCGGCTGGCCGTTGTTCAAAAGCCGCTCACCCTTGAGCGCCACAAAGACATCGTGGTAGAGATCGCGGATCTGGCTCGTCATCCTGTAAGCGGCGCAGCGCAGCGATCCTCCCGAGGAAAACTGCCAGGGCGGAGGCCCCAGAAATAGCTCTCTTGGAACCCGCGCGAAGGCCTCCACCAGCGTAGAGGAACCCAGGTCCGCCACCACGCGAATCTCTTCCGCGTAAAAGCGGCGGCATTGCTCCACAGTAAACGGATTGTCTACCAACTCAGCCAAGGCAATCTTTCAGGGATCCAAAAAGGCGGGTAGCGCGCCTATCGATGAGCGGGCAGCGTCACTCAAACGAGTCTCAGCAATTGAAGGGCAAATCTGGAGGAGTCCGGTTAACTTGTTCTAAAGATTGGCCAGAGTAATCAAAATTTTCCACAGTATGCGGTTTAGCTTTCCTATGAGGAAAATAATCTGTACAATTCTGGTACAGCAGCCCTCCTATGACCACGATGCCCCAAACCGCCCTTCTGCCCATCGCCTCCCAACTGGATGAAGACCGGCTTGCGTGGCTGGCATTGGTGCTTTCGCCGGGCCTGGGGCCCAAGCGAATCTTGGATGCGGCAAAACGGCTGCGCGCGCCCAGCGCAATCTTCACACTGTCGCTCACCGAACTCGAAGGCTTGCGCTTTCCCGCCGAGGCCGCGCAGTTCATCTATGACGGCAAGGCCCGCGAGGCTGCTGAAGAAGAATGGGCGCGGGTGGAAGCGCAGGGAGCAACGCTGCTGACCCACGGCTGCCAGCAGTATCCGGAGCGGCTTAAAGAAATCTATGACCCACCGCCGGTTTTGTGGGTGCGCGGAGATGTGAAACTGCTCACGAGGCCGGGAATCGCCGTAGTCGGCACGCGCCATCCGTCGCCCTACGGTTCGGGAATGGCCGAGGTGCTCTCGCGCGATCTGGCTGTCCGGCGGCTCCTGATTATCAGCGGCATGGCGCGCGGCATTGACTCCTGCGCGCATCGCGGCGCTTTGGCCGCGCGCATGCCCACCGTGGCCGTCTGGGGCACCGGCATTGACGTCGTCTATCCCAAGGAGAACAAAAAACTGGCCGAGGAGATTCTCGCCGGCGGCGGAGCCATTGTCAGCGAACTGCCCATGGGAACCTTCCCCGCTCCGCAGAACTTCCCGCGCCGCAACCGCATCCTGAGCGGCCTCAGCGTTGCCGTGCTGGTGGTCGAGGCGGCGGAGAACTCCGGCACACGTGTCACCGCCCGCTGCGCCGCCGATCAGAACCGCGACCTCTACGCCGTCCCCGGCAACGTCACCAACAAAGGCTCATGGACCCCCAACACGCTGATCAAGCAAGGCGCCAAGCTGGTGGCCACCTGGGAGGATATTTGGGAGGATCTGCCCTCGCAGATCCGGCTGGAGCTGGAAGACGCCGCCCCGGCCGAATCCAAATCCCCCACCACAGCGTCTCTCTTGCCTGATCCCGTGCTGCGCCCCGAAGAGGCGATCGTTCTTGAAGTCTTGCGCCAGGACACAAGCCTGCAAATCGACGAGATTCTAGAGCTAGTCGAGACGCAACTGACCTCGTCGGAGGTCTTCATGGCGCTTTTCGAGCTGGAAATCACCGGCCGCATCCGCCAACTGCCCGGCAAGAACTACGTGCGGACGATGTGAGAAGGGCAGAGATCAGGGGTCAGAGATCAGAGATCAGTAGGTCGCGCAATTGGGAGATATTTCCTCGACTTCCTGATTGAGTGGCTTTGCCCAATTGAGGCCGAGAATGAATGATCGGCGAATGAAAACTGATCTCTGATCTCTGACCCCTGATCTCTGTTACGGCACAAACACCCTTAGACGCACATGCCACTTGGTGCTCTCGCCCGGCTTCAGCGTCACCATGCCGGTGTCGGTCGAGCCCCACTCCTTGCCGAAGGGATCGCCAAAATTGTACTGGTGCTCGATGGCCACGAAGCTCTTGTCGGGCGGAGCGTACATCTGGATCGCCTTGATCTCCGGCGACAGCCCCTCGATCTTCACGCCGTAGTGTGCCGCCGGGTCTGTCACTTCGACCGTCGCCGCGCCGCCCTTCCAATCGAGATGGTTCCAGTTATCGTCATAGAAGTTCTTGCCCAGCGCCGCGCCGCCAAGGGCGCTCAAATCGTACTGGGTTCCCTTCACCGGCAGCAGCTTGCCCGTCGGAAAGACGTTGTCGTAGCCATCCACTTCAGCCGTAAACGAAGCGGGAATCCGCACCCGCGCCTGCGTCCGGTCCCCTGAGGGCAGATTGAAATACGGATGCCAGGCAATCGCCACCGGCTCGTCCACGCCGCCAACATTGTGCGCCACAATCGAAGCATCCACAGCCTCGGCCGAGAGCGTCACGGTAATCACCAGGTCGGTCTTTGAGAGCCAATGCCCGCCAAAGTCGCCCCCGTGAATCACGCCCACCGCCTGCTCGCCGCCGGCCAGCTTTTCCACGCGCACTTCATCGGTCTTGGCCTTCAGAATCAGCCCGTGCATCGCATTGTGCTCGGCCGTCGGCAGCTTGCCCCAGAAGTTGGCCGGCAGCGTCAGCGCATGGCCCTGCCACGCGGTTGTAATCGTCTTGCCGTCGGCGGAAAGCTTTCCCCGCACCCGGTTCGGATACGGCACCAAAAAGGCCGCGCCCAGCCTGTAGCCCAGGTTGCCGTATTCGTCATCGTCCACGTCCAGCATCTTCTTTGCGCCGGCCAGATCCGGCGAGGCCAGCACATTTACATTGCCCTTGCCGGGGAAGTTGGCCGTGATCTGGATGATCTCCATCCCCCGTCCCGGCGCCAGCGTGATGCTGGTAAACTCCGGCTTGGTTGTGCTCACCGCGGCCCGCGTCAGCGTGACCACCTTCTGCCCGCCGATCTCGGTAGCAGCCTGTGTGCGGCCAGCCGGGCATATCACTCCCGCCGCCAAAACCAACAAAACAACTGCGCGCATCGAAAACTTCATCTCGTTCGTCCTCTTAACTTGCATCTCGTCTCTTAGGAATCCGCGATCCGGCTGCCCACTTTTCGCAACGCCAAAATCCGTATTCCGTGTGCAGCGCCATTCTTTCACAAAGCACTTGCATCAGGCGCGGGATGCATAATCGACCGCTCACGCCAGCCGCTGCGCAATCGTCTCCTCCAGAATCTCTTTGACCGATAACGGAACAATGATTGCGTGTTCACGGCGGAAGAACTGATCGATCTCGCGCAGCGCGTCGCCAGTAAAGTCGAAACCCACAACAAACCCCTTTTTGCGCTTGGTCCGCATCATGGCCGCTTCAAAGCTGTCGATCTCCGGGCGTCCGATCTTGTCCGTCTGCTTCACCTGAATCGGATACCAGTCGTCCATGAAGTCCAGTTCGCCGGCCTCTTTGCCGGTGGCCGTGGGCTCACTTCCAACGGGGTAGATGCGCCCGTCGATGCCCATATCGCCCACCTGCGTCTTGTTGGGAATGCCGCCCAGCGCAATGACTGCCCAGTTCTCGAACTCGAAAGGCGGAATGGCGCGAAGCTGCTTTTCGGTCCATGGCAGGTCGCGCACAATGAAGCCTTTTCCGTGCAGCCAGAAGTTTTCGTCCTCGCGCAATTTGCAAACATCGCGCAGCCGCTTGGCCATCACGCGGCAGGCCGTGGGCGAAATATCGATACCGATCCATTGCCGGCCGAGGGTCTGCGCCGCAACCAATGTTGTGCCGCAGCCGCAGAAGGCATCGAGGACAATGTCGTTTGGGTTCGACGAGATTTCCAGTATGCGTTCGAGCAGCTTCAACGGCTTCTGCGTCGGATAACCCAGCCGCTCCTTGGCCTGCGAGTTGATCGGAGGAATATCCGTCCAGACTGAGTCGATAGGCCGCCCTTCCTGCTCGTCGAGATAACGCTTCATGCGCGGAACCGCGCCGGGACTTGGCTGAACGACAATGCCCGTGTCGTACCCTTCCCGCATCCGTTCTTTAGTCCACCGCCAAACTTTTTTATGACCCAGAAATTCATAGGTCAGGTTGGGCCGATTGCGATTTGGATTCGTCAAGTCACATAACTGATAGAGCCGCCCGTCCGGGTCTCGATGCGAGTATTTTCCAGCCGTTTTTGCATCCAGATTTTCCAGATCGTAAGGATTATAAGGTCGATTGAAGGTGGTTTCACCTCCACCGCCGTAGAGAAGCAAGGTATCGTGATTGTTCGGAATACTCTTGAAGGCTAGACTTTTTGCAAGTGCCCGGTGCCAGATAATCTCCGTGATGAAGTTCTTCTCGCCAAAGATCTGATCCAGCATCACCTTGACGTAGTGGCTGGCATGCCAATCGCAATGCAGGTAGAAGCTGCCGGTCTTCTTCAATACCCGCGACAATTCCACGCATCGTGGCCGCATGAATTCTATATAAGCGCGCGTTGACTCATGGCGATCCTCGAATGAGCGCTTCTCCTTTGTCTCGCCCCAGAAAATCTCGTATGTGCGATTGGAGTTGAAAGGCGGATCGATATAAATAAGGTCAATGCAGCCGTCGGGCAGCTTCCTGAGCTGCTCCAGGTTGTCTCCGCAGTAGACAACGCGTGTGTCCAGTAGTGAGGAAGGCTTGGCCATCGATAGAAATAGCTTACAACGGCCGGGCTTTGTCTGGCTGAATTTTGGTCCTTCTGTCTCGATAGCTACCTGCTCCGTACCTCGACAAGGTGGATTTCAGTCATTTTTGTTCCCCTCATGATTTGTGGCCCACATCACATTTCCCTCTGCCCTCAACGGGTGTACACTTCCGTTCGAGCTTAAAATCACAACCATGCCTGTCCAAGAAGACCTTTGCGCCCTCAGTTCTACGCGCGGCCCCAGCCGCCCGCTCCTTGACCTCACCATCGGGGGCCTGCTTGATCGCACCGCCAGCCGCTTTCCCGACCGCCTCGCCGTCGCCTCCTGCCACCAGGGAAAGCGCCTTACCTGGGCTGAACTCAGCGCCCAAGCCGACCGCGTCGCCCGCGGACTTTGGTCGCTCGGCATCCGCAAGGGCGACCGTGTCGGCGTCTGGTCGACTAATTGCATCGAGTGGACGATGATGCATATGGGCGTCGCCCGCGCCGGTGCCTCGCTGGTCAACATCAACCCCGCCTACCGCTCCCATGAGCTGCAGTTCACCCTCCAGCGCTCGCGCCTCAAGGCCCTCTTCCTCTGGCACAAGGACCGCCACGCCGACTACGAGGATATCCTCGCCCGCGCCCGCCATGGCTTTGACCACGAACTCCAGCATGTCATCTACTTTGATTCGCCCGAGTGGCCCGCCTTTCTCGACGCCGAGGGCCGCCTGCCCGACTACGTCGATCCCCAGGACATTGCCGACATTCAGTACACCAGCGGGACGACCGGGTTGCCCAAGGGCGTCATGCTCACCCATTACAACGTCATCAACGACGGTCAGTTTCTTGCCCAGGGTTTTCATTACACTGAGATCGACAAGATCGTCGTCCCCGTGCCGCTCTTCCACTGCTACGGCTGCGTCATCGGCTCCATGACTTCGCTGAACACCGGCGCCGCCCTCATCCTGCCCAACTGGACCTTCGACCCGCGCCTCACCCTCAAGGCCGTCCACGATGAGCGAGCCACCAGCGTCTACGGTGTCCCCGCCATGTACGTCGCGGAGTTCGCCCTGCCCGACTTCAAAACCTTCGACCTCACCAGCCTCCGCACCGGCATGATGAGCGGCGCGCCCTGCCCCATCGAGCTCATGAAGCGCGTCCTCACCGAGATGCACATCGGCGAGCTGGTCATCGCTTATGGGCAGACGGAGACCTCGCCCGTCGTTACTATGTCCGACGCGGCGGACAGTATAGAAGTCCGCGTCAACACCGTTGGCCGCGCCATGCCCCAAACCGAGATTCAGGTCGTCTCCACCGTCACGGGCGAACCTCTGCCGCGCGGCGAGCAAGGCGAAATCTGCGTCCGCGGCTACGCCCTGATGAAGGGCTACGACGGCGACCCGGAAGGCACCCGCCAGGTCATCCATGAGGACGGCTGGCTGCACACCGGCGACCTCGGCGTCATGCGTCCGGACGGCTGCCTGCGCATCACCGGCCGCAGTCGCGACGTGATCATCCGCGGCGGAGAGAACATTTATCCCCGCGAGGTCGAGGAGTTCCTCTACACCCATCCCAAGGTCAGCGAGGCGCAGGTCGTCGGCATCCCCAATGCCCGCCTCGGCGAAGTTGTCTGCGCCTGGGTCCGCCTGCAACCCGGAGCGGAAGCGACAGAAGAAGAGATCAAGGAATTCTGCAAAGACCAGATCGCCTACTACAAGATCCCCGAATACGTCCGCTTCGTTACCGAGATTCCCGCCACCCTCAGCGGCAAAATCCAGAAATACAAAATCCGTGAATTCGAAATCGAAGCCAGAGGATTGCAGGACGTAGCAAAGACCGCCACGGCGTAAAAATGCCGCGATTGAATGCGTTAATGTTACCTTCGTAACTCTATAAGAGTCCGATAGAGAGCTTTTTTAGAAACTGGCGAATCTTCCAGTTGAGCAAAAACGCAATAAAGATTGCTAGCGGTGGTTACCTGTGGTATATTCCGCAGTATCCGAAAGGCAGGATGGAAATCCTGGAGTAATTCCGTTTTTCAAGAAAGGAGCCGTTATGAAGAATTACGTCAAGCCCGTTGCTTCAAGTGGCAAGACCAACTCTTCTCAGTGCGCATGATTCAACGCTTGAGAGGTCCGAGCCGGGAACTGTCCAAAGGTGCATAACCTTATTGGCGCATTCTTCGGCAGTTCCCGGTGTAATCCCCGTCATCGCAGAGTAATCAAAATGCAATTAATTCCCAAAGGCTGCCAGTGTTGCATTGAAGGAAAAAAACGCCAGGTCCACCTGACGTACTCCTGCACAAGGCACTGTGGCTTTTGTCCAATCCCAGCCGAAAAGTTCGGTCGGGATGTCGTTGAATACGAGAACTGCGAATATCCGGCACGCAACTTTGAGCGCGCTATTGAAATGGCGTGCGGCGATCCTCAAGCCCAGGGTTTGGCTCTCAGTGGTGGTGAGCCAACCTTGGTATCGGAACGGCTTATACTCGCCATCCGAATTGCAAAAAGACTTCGCGGGGCTTCCTTTCATGTTCATGCATACACAAACGGCGCCTTCCTCTTCAATGACTTGATCGTGGCTCTCGAGGAGGCCGGTCTCGATGAACTCCGCGTAAACTCCCTGAACGTCAACGTCTTCAGCAGACTGCGAGCCGCCCGCTTCGATGTGATTTGCGAAGTGCCCTGTATACCGCGCGAACCCTATATCCAGGCACTGATAAGGCTTGGAGAACAATGCGCTGCTCTTCAAATCAATGGTATAACTCTCAACGAGTTTGAGGTTACCAGAGAAAACCTTGACTTTGTTCGGCGTTTGGGAAATCTTGCGATCACAAATCACCGCCTCCCAGAAAGCGCCGTATTCGCAGAGCGCATCCGCGCTGCAATTGGCTCTCGAGTGCCACTGTTTTTTTGTACATCCGAGATCGCGGAACAGATTCGAATTGCCCGTAACCGTTAGGTCACTTGAGCGAACCATTTATGTCGTTGAGTCGGGTCAAGCTTGCTCTCACGAATCGTTGCAACCTTAATTGCGCACACTGCTATCTGGGCGGGAGGCATTGCGGTGATATGTGCCCGTCAACCGCTCAATCGAGAATGGAGGAGGCACGATCTCTAGGAGCCCGCATCGTTGATTTGACGGGAGGCGAACCAACAATGCATCCGAGTTTTCGTGAGATTGTTGAAATGGCCGCATCTCTTTCTTTCGACACGATCAACGTCAGCACGAATGGAGTTCGTCTTCCCGGAAATGTTCTTGAATGCATGAGTCTTCATAGCGTCAAATGCAATGTCAGCCTTGACGGCGCAAGCGAGGATACAGTCAAAGCCATTCGAGGGCCTGGAGTATTTCGGCTTATCATCGAGGGACTAAATGAATTTTCTAGGCGCAAGATTCCGTTCTCATTGCGCTTTTGCGTCAACAAGCTAAACTATTGCGAGACCGAGAAGATGCTTCAGTTGGCGCGGGACTATGCGGTCAAAGCCTCTTTGGAGCCTACCCAGTTTTGCGGCAATGCACAGCCGCAACTTCTCCTCAATGTATCTCAATGTTGTGAAGTCAAAGATCGAATTCGAAAATATCTTTCGTCTTCCAAGGTTCAAATCGAAGAGAGTTTCAATGGCCCTTTGCCCTGCGACGGCGGGCAATCGGATCTTATTTCAATTGCCATTAACGGTGAAGCGGTGCCATGCCTGATGATGATTGAGTCGTGCGGCGTTGAGTGCGTCAAAACCCTCTCGGCTATGATTGAAGAACTTGCCGGCGCCAAAAGAAAACTCCGGGAGTTTCGGCCTGCGAATAAATGTTGCATTGCTTGTACTCATTATGGCCTCTGCATGTCGGGCTGCGCTGTCACTGCAAATGCAATGGGCTGCCTGCAATAACCTCTTGCGGAAAGTTGGAGTGCCATGGACATGTCGTCGGCGGTTTTTTCTTACAAGTGCAGGCTTGATGAGGGTATTCTCTTTAGTCCAAATACCGGTGCGGAGATACGGCTCAATGAATCGGCTATTGCCATCGTTCGTTCGCTTCTCGCCGGGCAGTCTCCAGCCGAAATTGCTCTTGCGATTTCTCGCGAGTATTCTGTCAAGAAAAGCGATGCTCTGAATGACATTCATGAGCTCTTGCAATGCATTGCCAATCCGCCCGGCGACAGTTGCGTTGAGATAGAAAAGGATCTCCCTTCTCTTCCTGCATTTCCTTTTGCTTTGGAGATTGAACTGACGCAGAGATGCAACTGGAGCTGTTCATTCTGTTATAACTCGTTGCGTAGTGGCGGAGCCTACAAAGGAGCGGCGTTTATTGACTCGGATCTGGTGATGCATATGCTGGATGAATGCGCTGAGGAAGGGTTGTTGAGGGTGCGGTACAGCGGCGGGGAACCGACGTTGCATCCGAAACTAAATGATTTTATCAGCCGCGCACACGAACTTGGCCTCTATCAAATCATCTTTACAAACGGTTCCCGGCTGGAGCCGAAGTTTATTGAACTTTGGCACAAGCACGGCGTGCGGGAGGTGATGCTTTCTCTTCATGGTCCGCAAGAGATCCACGACTCCCTGGTGCGAGTGCGGAATGGGTATTCGCGCGTGTGTTCCGCTGTTCAACTATGCAGAGAAGCCGGCCTCAAGGTGGTGTTAGAAATGACACTTGTGCGCCACAACCAACAATTCGTCGCCGACACGATGCGTATTGCCGGGCAGCTTGGCGTCTCTGAGTTTCGAATTATGCGGTATGTCCCGCGAAGCGAGTTCGATACCAGCGGACATGCCATCAGTGATGAAAGTTTCAAAGAGATTGTTGACATGGTTGGAAATAGGCCTGCTGCTGATGCGTTGCGGGTGCTTTTTCCTTGCTCGCAGCGCTATTGTCTCAGCGTTAGCCCCAAGCCGATCGAAGACTCAGTTGAGATTCAGAACCGGTCCCGGGTTTTGCTTGGGCATTGTCGCGCAGGCTTGAATTGGGTATCAATCTCTCAGGCAGGAGAGCTGCGGCTTTGTCCCCATTCAACCCGCGGCCTTGGAAACCTGCGAGATGCTGGTTCAATCAAATCGCTTTGGTCGCAGAATGTAAAACCGGTTGCGGCGAACCTGTTAGCTGCCGGTGCCGAACATTGCGGGGGCTGTGTCGCGGCTAATCGCTGTGCAGGTGGGTGCCCCCTTCGGAATTCGGCTTTATTGGCGGTTGGCGCCAGTACCCAAAACTAAAACCGGGCGGGTTGCTCAGATCTGACAACTACCATTGGATTCCCATGTCTGGATTTTTAAACATGGGAATCCGCGAACCTCAACCGGCCATCCGCTACGCCTTCGGATCGACCTTCCAGTAAACCCCGTAGCGGCCATGAAGGACGCGATAGAGCGGCTCAATCTCGACTTCATCTTTTTGCCCCGCGAGTCGAAAGACCAAAGGCCCACCAGCAACCGGCTCAACCCAGGCCGGCGCTGCCGCGGGATCGGCGTGAATTGTCGGTGCCTTGAAGCCGTCATCCAGCTTCGGCTCATTGTGATTCTGCTCTACAACGTGATCTTCCGGCGCTGCGCCAAACTTGCCGGCAAGCACAAGCGGCCCGTACATCACAGCCTGCACACTCTCGTCGTCCGGCATCCGATCGGCGCGCAAACGCATCGGCATCTGCAACTCGATCTTGTCGCCGGCGCGCCACTGCCGCGTCAGTTCCAGATAACTCGACGGACTGGAATAGTACGGCAGCCGCTCGCCATTCAGCAGCACCGCGCCGCCCGCGGCCCAGTAAGGCACGCGCACGCGCAGCTTCATTGGTTTGTCCGGCGCAGTCAGAATGCTCAACACGGTCGAACTCTGCTCCGGGAAGGTTGTCGATTGCCGCAGCCTGAGACCCTTCTCCCGCCAATCCAGTTCCGAATCGATGAAGAGGTTGACGTAGAGCGAGTCGCCGTCGTGATAGTAAATCGTGTCAGTCAGCTTGGCATACTCTTCGTAGGCCGTGCCGGTGCAGCACCACATGCGGTTGAAGTCACCGCCAAAGACCTTCCACGCTCCGCTGGCCAACGGCAGAAAGTAGATCGCGTGTCCATTCTCCGGATCGATGGTGCCCAGGCGGTGATTCACCAGCAGCCGCTCGTAGTAATCCATATAACGCGCGTCGGGCGACCAGGCAAAGAGATGGCGCGTCAGCTTCATCATGTTGTAAGCGCAGCAGCACTCGGCGGTGCCGCCGCTGAGTTCTTTGGCAAGTTTGCCGGGCTCGCTTGCCCAAAACTCGTTGTTGCTCGTTCCTCCGGTGCAGTAACAGCGTTCGCTTGTCACTTCGTGCCAGAACCAGTGCGCAATCTCGCGCTGACGGCTGTCGCCCTCAACCTCGTAGCGCCGGGCTGCGGCAATCATCTTCGGGATATTGGTATTGGCATGAAAGCCCGTGAGCTTGTCCTGATGATTGGCCAGCGGATCCAGCATCAGGCGATGATCGAAGCGGTGCGAGAGATCAAGATAGCGCTGCTTGCCGGTGACGCCATAAAGACTGGACAGCACCTCGCCCATGCCGCCAAACTCCGTGCGCATCATCTGCTGGAAGAGCGCATCGCTGATTGGATCAAGATAGCGCCCAACCCAGCCCGCCATCGCCTCGCAGACCTCAAGCGCCTGCGTGTTGCCCGTCTGCACATACATCTCCAGCAGGCCGGCCATGATCTTGTGATAGGTGTAAAACGGCGCCCACACATCCTGCAGATTGCGCAGGCGCTCGTAATTTTCCGACGGATACGCGCCCAGATAACCGTTCTCATTCAGCTTCTTCTGGCATTGCCAAAGGCCGTCAACCACCTGCGCGGCGTTGCGCTTGATCTCCTCATCGCCAGCCGAGGCGTAGAGCAGCGCGCTGGCTGAAAGATAATGCCCGCCCGCGATATGTCCGCGCAACTCGCATCCCGGATCTTCCCAGCCGCCCAATGGCTTGGCTGTGCTGGGCAAGCCCGCCGTCAGGCGGAAGCTGTGCAGCAGGCTGTCGACCGGCAGGCGATGCAGCATCCCGCGATTGGCCTCCATGGCGCGCGCAAAGGGCCCTTGCGTACCCAGTCTCACCTGCGTCAGCGGAAAGGGCCGCACCGCATTGGCAATTTTGTCGCCCGGCATCGCAGGCGCGGCCGCGGCAACTTCAGCCGTCGAGGCAAGCGTGCTGGCAAACAGTTCCGTGGGAAGTATCGATGAGCCAGCCACTACGGCGGCGGAGGAAAGAAACGTACGGCGAGTGAGATTGCGCGGCATGAGAAGCGTCCTTTGCGGCAGTTGACGGTGAACGCCAGTGCCTGCCATCATCCCCTAATTCTAGCGCCATCACCCAACCTGGAAAATCCGCTCAATGCGTCACCGCGAATGTAAACATGGCCTTGATTTCTTCAGTTTCAGATCGGCTCGTATCCCAATTTGAGTCAGCGCTCATCTATCGAATCTGCAAGAAGAACGCAAAAACGCAAACCTGAAGCGTCCCGGAAAATGCTGGAATTCTATTACAACCGCTTCATAGCCAGCGGTGCTCCAATCGAAAATAACAGCCTTAGCCCAGGGCCGCCTCTACCACTGCGCCCAGTCGCCCATACTCAGAACCCAGGCGGCCAGAAGCAGATTGCTGACCGCGTGCGCAACCACCGCGTCGCCGAAGCGCCCACGCCAACGCAGCGCCAGGGCAAACACCAATCCAGCCAACGTGCCGAGCAAAAGGTGCTGCCAATCCATCAGGTTCTTCATGTGCTCCAGGCCGAAGACCGCCGAAGAGACGCCAATCGAGAACACGGTCAGACCGGTAAACGCAACGGCGTCAAACTCTCGGCTGACAAACCGGCGCGCCAGATAACCGCGAAAAGCCAACTCCTCGGCGATGGGCACGGTGATCACAGCCGCAGCCACGCGGAAGCCGATCCAGGCCCAGCGTGCGGTGGGTGAGAGCGCGGCCAGGTCAGCGCCCAGGCGGCTGGTCGCATGGGAATAACCCAGCCAAGCCGGGGCAATCCACGCCAGAAATACTGCGCCGCCGGCAGTCGGCCCCAGCCAGCCAAAACGCCAGTTGAGCTTTTTCAGTTCCGGCCAAAAATAACAGATGGCAATGGCGCCGACCAAAAATCGCACCGGGTAAAAGTGGTCAAAGTAGCCGGAAAACATCTTGGTGACAAAGGTTGCGCCCAGAATCGCAAGAAATGGGATCAGATAGGCGCGGATTGCCGAGGATTCCCCAAGGTATTCGCCGGAGTGCTGCACGGCGGCTCTTTCGCTCTGCCCCGGAGTGGACGTCGCAGGTATCTTCCGCACCCAGCTGAGCCTTTGAGTAGCCATTGAAAAAGCCAGCGCGACCGCGGTAAAGGCGATCCAGCCGAAGTGCGAATGGAAACCCACATCGGAGACTTCATTGCTGTACAAGTCGCCGATCAGAAAGAGAGCAACGAGCCGCACCACATTGAGCACCCAAATCAGTACCAGGCCGCAAGGGATGAGAAGAAGCACCTGCGGAAAGCGGCACTCTTTTCTGTAATACCAGAGCCAGATCGAAGTGAACGCAAAGATCAGTCCCAGCCCCTCCATGCCGGAGCAGGGGTAGGCAATCTCCATGTCGCAGCGCGGAGTGCGAATGGTAAAGGTAGCGGCATCGACGGTGGCGTCAGGCCGTAAATGGTGCAGAACCGCCTGCACCGATGCGAATGTGGCTCGCTGCAAACTGTGGCCAACGCTGGTGCCCGAGGCGTCCCATAAGCTCTGCGACGGAACCAGCAACGACCATGCGAGCAAGCCGGCGATGCAGGCATACAGCCACAACAGGCCGGTGCCTCGAATCGTATTGACCCAGGCGCGAAGCGGTATGCAGGCCAGCGCCAGCAGCGGTACTTTAATGTAAAAAAGGGTGGTGATGGCGACGGTTGCAGCCTGTGGATACCAGCCGCCCGCCCGGTGGGATGCAACGGCGTGAATCCCCAGCATGGCGGCAACACAGGCCAGGTACCCGCCCAAAAAAAGAAAGTTGAAGTGTATGGGATCCCGCTGAGCCTTTAACCAGGAATGTCCCAAGCCCAAAAAAACTGCAAATGAAACGATCGCAGTTGGTGTAACCCCCAAATGTATGCCCGGCACAATTTTAAGAGGACCGAGAACCAGAATCGCCTCAGCCGCAAAAATAAATGCGAGAAGATAGAGACGCCCCAGAAGCCTGCAATGCAGGGCTGCATAAGCACCTGACTGGGGACACTGATCCCGAGCCGAGCAACCATCGGATTTCATTCTTCTATCGGTTCCGTTTACTTCTTGCGCCGAACGCGAAGAACCGCCAAGGTTCCAGCAAGCAAAGTGAGACCGCTGATTGCAAGACTGGGATCAACCTCGGGCCTTCTGTCAAAAGCCATGCCATGAGCGGCTACGCATGAAGCCAACGCAAAACCCAGAACCACAAGTGTGTTATTCAGCAGATTCTTCGACATTTGCAAATCCTTTCTGTGTTTCTCAAGAAAGACCAAATTCGTTGAAGATCGGGGATTCCAAAATAATTGGCCCAATGCAGCCTTGCTGGCCTTTTTAAATCTCGGCTGGCGCGCAACATAACCAGCCTGTAGGCCTGTTACAAGAACCTCGCTTCACGAGCCTTCTCAAGTCGTCTGCCCGGCAGGGGAATTTCCGGAGTACGCAGCATCTCCGTAAAACAACTCGGAGCCCGTTACTGAGAATTCTAACATAAACAAAGCACAGCCCAACAAGGGCATTTTACGGAAACAAAGTAACCGGTTAAAGCGTTACCGAATCGGCTTATGTGAACAATCTATTGGAGTTGTAAATGCTCACGGCAATTGAAGCCCGCAAGCCCCTCAACCCACGGCCGGCCGAGGCTCCACTTTTCTGGTGACGATGTCGATCTTGGCGGGAGTCAGATCCGGCCCGTCCCAACCTTCCTTTGTTGCCTCAACGTGAATCGTGCCCGCGCTTTTCCCAGCCTGCACAATCACTTGCGCAAGGCCGTTGAACAGGGATCGCTTCGGCTCCTTGTCGCTCTCCGGGCAGTTGGGATCGCCGTTGCCCACGCCCAGCAGCGCACCCTCGCCAGTCACCTTGAATGCGATGAAATTGTTCGCCGTCGGAACTGGCCGGCCTTCCTTGTCCAGAGCCTCTACCGTCAGAATCGCCACGTCCTCGCCGTCGGCATTCATCTCGCCGCGGTCGGCGGTAAGCCGGATCGCCACAGTCGGCCCCGTCGTCTCGCGCTTCTCGCTGAGCACAACCTTGCCGCCCTTCACCCCCCGCGCCTCGATCGAGCCCGGCTCGTACTTCACCTTCCACTCCACGTGCCCCAGCCGCGGAACCTTCTGGCTGCCCAGGCTCTTGCCGTTCAGCAACAGTTCCACTTCGTCCAGATTCGAGTGCACCCACACCGGAATCTCCTCGCCCTCTTTGCCCGCAAAATTCCAGTGCGGAAAGAGATGCAGCACCGGCTCCGCACCCCACCATGCCTTGTAGTAGAAGAAGCTGTCCTTGGGAAAGCCGCACATGTCCACAATCCCGAATTGCGAGTTGATTGAAGGCCAGCCGTAGGGCGTTGGCTCGCCGCGATAATCGAAGCCCGTCCAGGCAAAGCCGCCGGCCGTCCACTCGCGCGTCGCGTAGAACTTCCACCACTCCTCGGCTGTTTCGCCCCATCGCGCCGGGTTCACGTCATAGGCGCTCTCGGTGTTGCGCAGCGCATCGGTCGAGTAGTCGCCGCGCGTTGAAAATGCGCTCGCCGTCTCCGATCCGTAGATAGCAAGCTTGGGATTCTTCTTGTGAAATTCATCCGGGAACTGCAACTGATAATTGAAGCCGATAATATCGACGGCCTCGCTGACGCCTTTCTTGTTGTCGCCGTTCACCGCCGCCGAAACCACGCGCGTCGGGTCCAATTCATGGCAGCGCCGCACCATCGTCGCGGCAATCTTCGCGCCCTGCTCGGCCATCTCGTCATTCTGCAGATGCCACTCCTCGTTGCCAATCGACCAGAGAATGATCGACGGCGAATTGCGGTAGCGCTTGACCATCGCATCCAACTGCGCCAGACCCTCGGGGCTCGAACTCATCTGCCGCGTCTCGCACATCATCATCATGCCCATGCGATCGCAGGCCCCAACCCACTCCGGCGTCGGCATATTGTGCGATGTGCGCACCGCATTGCCGCCCATCGCCTTCAAAACACCCAGCCGGAAATCCTGCAAGCGGTCCGGCAGCGCCGCGCCCACGCCCGCGTGATCCTGATGGTTGCATGTGCCTTGAATCTTCAGCGGCTTGCCGTTCAGGAAGAATCCCTTGTCCGCATCGAAGACCGCCGTGCGCACGCCAAAGCTGATCCGCTCGGCATCGCGCACCTTGCCGTTTCCATTGACCGTCACAACGGCTGTATATAAATAGGGATTCTCCACTGACCAGAGCTTGGGATTGGGAAGCTTCATCTCACAAGTGAAACTCGCCGATTCGTCCGGGTGCAGAGGATCGGAACGGCTTGCCCCACAACTACCGGGTATCAGCTTTCCCGCAGCGTCAAAAACCTGCCATTGAATGTCTACAGGTTCAGGTGTCTTTCCTTCATTTACAAGAACCGCGCCCAGAGAAAGCGTTGCCTCGCTGCCCTTGAGGTTCGCCCGCACATAGCTCTCCCACCGTCCCAGATGCAGCGCATCGGTCTTGGTCAGCCACACATGCCGGTAGATCCCCGCGCCCTCGTAGAACCAGCCGTCGCCAAAGCTCGCATCCACGCGCGCCACAATGCAATTCTTCGCGCCGTAGCTCAGAAAATCCGTCACATCGAAGCTGAAGGGCGCATAGCCGTTATCATTGCGGCCAACAAAACAGCCATTCACAAAGATCAATACGCTGCGGAATGCGCCGTCAAACTCAACGCTGATCCGCCGTCCCAGATCGCTGGCGGGAATCGCGAACTCGCGCCGGTACCAGCCCACGCTGGTCTCCGGATAGCGCCTGCCCAGCGGCTTGTAGCCGTGGGAATTCAACTCCGGGTCGCGCACAAAGGGCAGTTCCACCGCCCAATCGTGCGGCAGATTCAACGTGCGCCACTTCGAATCGTCGAATCCTGTCTTGGCAAAGGCAAATTCGCCAGTCTTGGCAAAGTCGCCCTGCCCGTTCCCAAATCCCAGATCGCGCGCCGGATCGCTGCCGTGGCCGAATTGAAACTTCCAGCCAAAATCAAAGAGCAATTGCTCCCGCGGGCTGGCCGCCACCGGCGAACCTGCAAGCTGCGCTGCTGTACGCGCCCAAACCGAACGAGCCACTAGCGATGAGGCGGAAAGAACCAATCCTGAACGGAGCAGACTGCGGCGAGAAATCTTCGGCACGGAGACGACCTCTTCAATATCGAGCTCTCGCCGTAAAACACAACTGGCTACCGCCCGGCGAACAAAGAGAAACTATAGAAGAGTAGCCCCGCACCTGTAAACGTGCCCGCAAATCGAAGCTGTAAAGGGGCCCGGCTCAGGCGTCGGTGTGGGGATTCTTCACTGTCGAGCGGTTCCTGCGGAAGATAACCCCTGCAAGACCCAGCAGCCCCGTCCCCAGCAAAATCAGGCTGCTCGGCTCAGGCGCGTGGGGCGGCGTGGGACCATCCTGGAAGCCTGCGAATGCAATGAAATTCTGCGGAACGTCGTCGCCCGTAGGCCATCCCCACTCCGGAATGTAGATAACGAACTGCTCATAAAAGGTCGCCGGCTCGGTGCCCAGGCTCACGGCCGCAATCGCCGCGGCCAATTGAGTTGCCGCCCCGCCGTCGGCCGGCGCAGCCGAGGCCTTCGCATTTGCTGAAAAAATCTCCCATGCCGCCCATTGATCGTCGATAGCCTTCGTGGTGTTGCCCGCCGCAATCGCCACGTTGTCGTCATTGAAGAGCCACGCCGCCTCTTCTTCCTGCGTGCCGGTGATCGCCTGAACCTGCGCAACCCAGCTTTCGCCCTCGCTGATGTCGTTGTCGAAGCTGACACACATCCCAGACATTTGGTTGGAGCTTCCATCGACACTCAAATAGTAGGGATAGGCAGCATCGACACCGTAACTCAAACTCCCGGTGCCTACAAGCTCCAGAGTGACATAAGAACCAATCGTATCGGCGTGAGCCGTAAAGGGAGAGAACCAAAGCAGAGCACAAAATGCAAAAACAGATAGAGCCGCACAACCTCGAAAACGCCTCATTGCTTCAAGCCCTTCTAGTCCGTCAGAAGCCGGGGGCAACCCATCGAGCAGGTTGTGCATTCTGTGCGCACGTCAAACAACCGCAAACCGTCGTGGATCGACGCGAAAAAAGAAATCATGAATCTCAATACAGAATTCCGTCAAGCATCAAGATTCCGATCCAGTGTAATGAGTTTAGGGCGTTTGAAAGGCCCGCACAAGATTACGGGCACATAGTTACTTAGGTACTCTTGGTGAAGTTTATCCCGTTACGTAGCTGATTTTACAAGGACTTCTGGTAACACCGAACCGGCTTGCAGCGCGGCCACTGTGGCCCTCCTCGGCTCGTGTGCATCGGAACATTGCGCACCTATCTCTTTTGTACCTCGCCACTTTACCAGGCAGCACGTAATCCTGCGCGGCAAAAAATCCCCAGATTCGGGGCCCCGGCTATACGGTCCGATGAAAAACTCGACTCAGAGGGAGACGGAGTTTTAATCCCTGTGCAAGGTCAGTAGTTCCGCTTCACGTAGCGCCGCCCGATAAGCTCGAAGTCGCCGCTGGCCACGCGCGCAATCGCTTCGCTATAGGCAATGTGCTCCTCCACCAGAATGCGCTCGGCAAGCGAGTGCGCGTCGTCGGTATCGAGCACCGGAATCGCGCGCTGCACAACGATTGCGCCGTGATCCAGATCCTCGTCGACAAAATGCACCGTGCAACCGGCCACCTTGACTCCGTAGTCGAAGGCCTGCGTCTGCGCATTGAGACCGGGAAATGCCGGCAGCAGCGATGGATGAATGTTGAGAATCCGATTGGGGAAGGCGGCGATAAACTCCGGCGAGAGCAGGCGCATGTAGCCGGCCAGGCAGACCAGGTCCACACTGTGCGATTTCAGACATGCAATCACATCAGCATCGTGCTCGGCGCGTTTGCGGCCCTTGGAAACTAGTACTGCGTACGGCAGCCCCAGTCGCTGCGCCACAGCCAACCCACCAGCTTCGGCCACATTCGATAAAACAATTGCAATCTCGACGCCGGGCAGCGTTCCCTCTCGAATCGACTCCGCTATCGCCAGAAAGTTCGAGCCGCGACCGGAGAGCAAAACTCCCAGGCGCAGCGGCCGATCTGTCGATGCTTCCGGCAAGAATTCCCTCAGGGGCAAAATCCCCGGCGTAATTTGATCGCGCCCGCGATCAGCCATCCTAAGTAAGCAAAGCCGATGAACCGCTTTTTTCTCAGAACTGACAACTGATAACTGAAAACTGACAACTGACAACTGACAACTGAAAACTGAAAACTGTCTACGTATACTGCACTCGCCGCTCACCCTTCACCACGCGGCCCACAACGTAGAACTTCTCCTCGGCGCGGTCCAGCAGGTTTTTGGCGCGGGCAAACTTGGCCGCGGGAATGGCTGCAATCAGTCCGATGCCCATATTGAAAGTGCGCATCATCTCCTCTTGCGAGACCGCGCCCAGCGTGCGCAGATGCTCAAAGATGGGCAAAACCGGCCAGGAGCCGATCTCGATCTGTGCAGTGACATTTTTAGGCAGGATGCGGGGCAGATTCTCCGTGATGCCGCCGCCGGTGATGTGCGCCATGCCCGTCGTCACTCCTGCGGTCACCAGCTTTTGTATCACATGCAGGTAGCTGCGATGGGTCTTCATCAGCGCCGCTCCGGCCTTCTCCTTGATCGCAGTCACGTACTGCGTGGGCTTGTAGCCAGCCACTTCGAAGAGCAGCTTGCGGGCCAGCGAATAGCCGTTGGTGTGCAGACCGGTCGAAGGCACGCCGATCAGCACATCCCCTGCCTTGATCCCCGCGCCCACCACCATCTTGTCGCGGTCCACCGCGCCCACAATGAAGCCCGCCAGGTCGTACTCGCCATCTGCGTAGAAGCCCGGCATCTGCGCCGTCTCGCCGCCGATCAGCGCGCAGCCGTTGGCCTTGCAGGCATCGGCCAGCCCGGTGATGACGCTTTCGGTCACCTCCGCGTCCAGCTTGCCGCTGGCAAAATAGTCCAGGAAAAACAACGGCGTCGCCCCCTGCACCGCAATATCGTTCACGCAGTGGTTCACCAGATCCGCGCCCACCGTGTGGTGCAGCCCCAGCTCGAAGGCGACCTTTAATTTGGTTCCCACGCCGTCGGCCGAGCTCACCAAAATCGGATTCTTCCAGCGCTGCATGTCCAGCCGGTAAAGCGCGCCAAAGCCGCCAATCCCGCCCAGTACATTGCGGTTGAAGGTCTTTTGCGCCAGGTACTTGATGCGTTCCTTGGCGCGGTCGCCGCCGCTGATGTCCACTCCGGCGTCGGCGTAAGTGATGGAAAGTGGCTTGGATTCAACAGGCTCAGTCTTGTCAGGCATGATGCGGCTTTCTACGGATGGAGTTGTCGGGCGGCGCTTCTGGCCGGAAAGGTCAATCTTAGCAGGATTTCAGCAGCTTCCACCACATTATGAGAGGCAACTCATCTTGGGAACAGAGGAAATCTCGACATTTGTTTGGAAAGTCAGCTTGACATCCAGCGACTCCCGCGCTACTCTAGCTTGGAAAGTTAGCTTTCCATGCCGAACACCATCACAAACCGGGTCAAAGAGCTGCGCATCGCCCGCGAGTGGACCCAGGAGCAACTGGCGCGCGAGGCCGGCGTCTCCCGACAGAGCATCAACTCCATCGAGCGCAACCGCTACGTGCCCAGCCTGGAGCTGGCGCTCGCCTTCGCCCGCCTCTTTGAATGCTCCACCGACGAAATCTTCCAATTGGAGAACGAAAAATGAAACCTCACATCCTCGGCAGAATCCCAATTCTCGGCCAATTCGTCGATGAACGATTCCTGGAGCATCGCCGCCGTGCCACCAGCATCGCCGGCTTTGCCATGGTTTTTGCCGCGCTCGGCCTTTGGGAATACCGGCTTTTGGTCGATCATATCTGCGATTGGGAGCTGCTCGCCCTCATCGCAATCTTCGCTGTTGTCAAAACTTCGGCGTTCTTTTGGTACCGCTTCCACGATTGATTCAACCACTCTTGAAAGGAGATTTGAAAAATGTGTCTCAATCATCGCCAGCTTGATCCCCAATCCCGCCGCCGCATCGTCGTCGCCAACCTCTCGCTGATTCTCGCCATTCTGCTGTGGAACTCCGAACGCTGGAATTGGGTCCATACTTCAAGCCAGTTCCAGAAGAATTGGCTCGACGCAATCACCGGCTTTCTATTCGGCCTGTACATAACAATCAACCTCATCATTCTGCGGCGTCGCGGCGGCTGCGGCCAGAGCCAGAATGGTTGAAGATTTGCTGGGAGAAGTTCGAGGACAACAACAATTCAAATTGTGCGGATAGCGGGGCAAGCTGCGCTGTTCCTCTCGGCAGGGTGCAGCCGAAAATAACCCTGGGTGAAACCTGGGAAGAGACACGACAGAAAGCGATTCTGGCGCATAGCAACGCCTGAATGCATTTTGACTCAGGAATCCATCTCACGCCTCGCCCTTCTATACTGGACTCCATGAGTTTCCCATCCGCAGCCCACCCCCGCACCCGCTCCCAGTCCCTCCAACAGCGTGCCGAGCGGTTCTTTCCCGGCGGCGTCAACTCGCCGGTGCGGGCCTTTGCCGCGGTGGGTGGCGCGCCTCCTTTTATCCAGAGCGCGGCTGGCGCTCACCTTGCCGACGCAGACGGCAATCGCTACATCGACTACTTTGGCTCCTGGGGGCCGATGATTCTGGGCCACGCCTTTCCACCGGTCGTCGAAGCCATCGAGCGCGCCGCCCGCGACTCAGCCAGCTTCGGCGCATCCACAGCCTCCGAGGCCGATCTGGCCGAGCGCGTTGTCGCCTGCTTTCCGGCCATTGAGAAACTCCGCTTCGTCAGCTCCGGCACCGAGGCCACGATGAGCGCCATCCGCCTGGCCCGCGCCGCCACCGGCCGCAAGATCGTCGTCAAATTCGAGGGCTGCTACCACGGCCACTCCGACGGCCTGCTGGTCAAGGCCGGCTCCGGCGTCGCCACCTTTGGAATCCCGGGCTCTGCGGGCGTTCCCGAGGAAATTGCCGGCCTCACCCTCGCTCTGCCTTACAACGATCTGCCCGCCGTCGAGGCGGCATTCAAGGCGCATCCCGGCGCCATCGCCGCCGTGATTCTGGAGCCTGTCGTCGGCAACGCTGGCTGCATTCCGCCCGCCGCTGGCTACCTGGACGGCCTGCGTGCGCTCACTGAAGACAATGGCGCGCTGCTGATCGCCGACGAGGTAATGACCGGCTTCCGCGTGGCTCTGGGCGGCGCTTGCGAGCTCTATTCGCTTGATCCCGACCTCGTCACGCTGGGCAAGATCGTCGGCGGAGGATTGCCCGTCGGCGTCTTCGGCGGTAAGCGCGTCTACATGGACCTTCTGGCCCCACTCGGCCCCGTCTACCAGGCAGGAACGCTCAGCGGCAACCCGCTGGCAATGGCCGCCGGCATCGCGACTCTGAGTTATTTGCAGGCCCACGCCGCCCAAGTTTATCCGCAACTGGAAGCCACCGCCAAAGCCGTCTTTGAGGGCGTGGCCGCTGAAGCCGCCCGTGCCGGCATTCCAATTACGCTCAACCGCGTCGGCTCAATGGGCACCTGGTTCTTCACCGCCGCTCCAGTCACAAACTATGCCCAGGCTGCCCAAAGCGATACAGCCGCCTTTGGGCGATTTCACCGGGCGATGCTCGATTCTGGCGTCTGGCTGCCGCCCTCGCAATTCGAGGCGGCATTTCTCAGCACGGCGCATGGCGCATCGGAGACCGCCGCGACCATTGCCGCCGCGCGTGAGGCTTTCAAGCTGTTGCAGCCCAGCCTATCGTGACATTCTCGCCCGCAAAGCGCCCAAGCCCGTGTGCATCAATTCACAGCTTGAGCTTCTATCGCAGCGGAAATGTATATTGACCGGATAATCCTGCCAGCGCGAATCGGCTGAAGCCGCAGTCGCACCGGCAATGTAAAAGGTCTTTCTGCCGCGCGTCTGGATCACGCCATGAACAGTGTCGAAATCCTCGATCGAGTCGTCTCCTTCAATCCAGAACGCCAGCAACTTGGCCGCGACCTTGGCCGCCGCCCGCTTGCGCGCGGCAAGCTCGGCAGAGGAGGGCCGCCCCGCGCTGGCCTCAATCTCCTTCTGGCGCTTCAATAGTTCGCTCTGTTCCGCCAAAGATGGAAAGTCGGGCACAAAACTCCAGTTTGTAGCCTTCTCGTAAGCCGCGCCTGAGCAGGACAAATCCCCTTCCGCATTGAGCGCCGCAATCTGCCCATCCGGCCCAATTTGATTCTGGAAGACATCATGTCCCTGCTCGCGTTCTGTCTCCTCGGCCTGCAATCGCGCCGGATCCGTTCCCTGCGCCAACTGCGCGCTGAGGGGGTTCGCCGCATTCGCATTTGCCGCGCTTGAGCCATCAGGCTCGGCAAGCGCCGCCACGTTCTGTGCGTTGTGCTTCAATAAAACATTCTTGGAACACAAGACAAAGCCTTCTGAATTTTGCAGCCTGAGTTCAACGGAAAGCGGACGTGGCGAACTGCCAACAGCCAGCGCAAAACCTGACTGATAGTCGGGATCGCTGGGTTTGATCGCCAGCCTATAAACCAGCTTTTTGTCCCACTGAATGAAGAGGTGGCCAGACAATCCGGCCGCGCTCGATGTCACCGATCCCAGGTCGTACCGTCCCACCGGATCGCTCATCAACCACGAGATGGTGACAAACGCAAAGCCCAGAAGAATTCCAAAGCCCACGCCCGCCGCCGCATAAACTCTGGTCTGACTCTTGACGAACCACCTGATCAGATCCAGCAGTTTCTCGCGTAAGGTCGAAGGCGAAGCCGGAACTGAAGCCGAAACCGGAACGTAGGCGGCGATCTTCGGCTCTTCAGCGGCCGCGCTCAGGTTGATCGCAACTGGCTCCTCCGTAAACGCGCTTTCGGCCAAAACAGAAGGCAACTCGGGCGGCGGGAGTTCATCCCCCGCGCCTTCCGTCTCCGCGCCTACAATCCGATAGCCGCTCACCGGCAGCGGCTTGGGCTCGGCGCTTTCTCCAGTTAGATCGGGCACTTCAACGTTCAGATACTTGTCGAAATCCTCTGTCTGCTGGTCTTTTCGCTTGCGATTGGGAAACCTCGGATCGTCTTCGTACACCGAAATCCTCCGAATGAAGTAGATGATGACATCGATCTTTGGAATCAACAACATTGAATCACATAAAAACCCCGCTGCATACCCCAAATTGATGCCCGTGTACCAAATGATGCTTTCCGATGCGGAAACTGCCCGGCAAAACGCAGCCGCCCCACTCAGGCGAATCTTTTTGTCTCTGCCCGAAGCCTCTCTCGTCCAGTCAGCATCCAACCTCATAGAACAGGGAGGAACAGCCATGATCGTAGGCGTTCCCAAAGAGATCAAGAACAATGAAGCCCGCGTGGGCGTGACGCCGGCAGGCGTCAAGGCTCTGGCCGAGGCAGGCCACAAAATTCTGATTGAGACACAGGCCGGCGCGCAATCCGGCTTCCCCGACGAGCAGTACCAGAATGCCGGCGCTGAGATTGTAGGGGATGCCGGCCACGTTTGGGGCAACTCGGAAATGATTGTCAAAGTCAAAGAGCCCATCGAGCCGGAGTTTGTTTACTTTCGCGAGAACCTGCTTCTGTTCACTTTTCTTCACCTCGCACCGCTGCTAGAGCTGACCGGCAAGCTGCTCGAGTCCAAGGTCGCCGGCATCGCCTATGAGACGGTGCGCGACCGCCAGGGCACGCTGCCGCTGCTGACGCCAATGAGCGAAGTTGCGGGCCGCATGAGCGTGCAGGTAGGGGCAGCTTACCTTGAAAAAGAGCGCGGCGGACGCGGCATTCTGCTCGGCGGCGTGCCGGGCGTCGCTCCAGCCAACGTGACCATCATCGGCGGCGGCGTGGTGGGAACCAATGCCGCCAAGATCGCGCTGGGCTTTGGTGCCAGAGTCGCAATTGTGGACCAGAATCTGAATCGCCTGCGCGAGCTGGACGATATCTTCAGTGGCCGCCTCTGCACCCTGGCCTCGAACAGTTACAACATTGCCCAAGCCACGCGCGAGGCCGATCTGGTAATCGGCGCGGTGCTTATTCCCGGCTCGACTGCGCCCCATCTGGTAACCCGCCCCATGGTCGCCCAGATGAAGAAGGGCGCGGTCATTGTCGATGTGGCCATCGATCAGGGCGGCTGCGTCGAGACGGCCCGGCCCACCTCGCACTCCAAGCCAAGTTATCTTGTCGATGGCGTGGTGCATTACTGCGTCACCAACATGCCCGGCGCGGTGCCGCACACCTCCACGCTGGCGCTGACCAACTCGACCTTTCCCTATCTGCTGCGCATTGCCAACCTTGGCGCCCGCGAGGCGCTGCTTCAGGATGCCGGCCTTGCCGAAGGGCTCAATACCTGGCAAGGCCAACTCACCTGCCGCGGCGTGGCCCAGAGCCAGCAGCGCCCGTGGGTTGCGGCAGTTGATGCAATCCGATAAGTTGGCTTTATCTTGAATGAGAATCGTTACGCATGACTCCGGCTGCGGACACAACCAAAATGCCTGATGCAAAACTCACTGCCGAAATGAACGCCCTGCTTGCGGAGATGCGGCTGCTGGCCTCCGAAGCGCTTTCACTCAGGGCTTTGCAAGAGCGCATCGTCCAAGCCATCGCGGAAAAGTTTTCTTACTATAATTGGACCGGCTTCTACATGCTCGATTTCGCCGAGTCCGAAACTTTGCTGCTTGGGCCTTTCGTCGGCGACCCAACTCCTCATGTCCGCATCCCCGTCACAGAAGGCATCTGCGGTGCCGCGGCGGCATCGGGAGAGACCGTGATCGTCGATGATGTCAACGCCGATCCGCGCTATCTTTCCTGCTCCATCCAAACAAAATCCGAGATCGTCGTTCCTATCTTCGCGCACGGCAAAGTCGTTGGCGAGATCGACATCGACAGCCACAGCGCAGCCGCCTTCACCAGCCTCGATCGCGCATTCCTTGAAGCAGCCGCCCAGATCGTTGGGGACTTCATCGAAAGGAACGCTCTCCACACCGATTGAAGCCGCGAACTCCCTTCACAACAATCTCTGTAACTTTCGCGGGGCATTCAGAGTCTCATAGTGTGCGTGGGCGTTGTCAGTACATTCTTTGATGAAAAGGAATGGCGCATCGCCAAAGGAGATTCCGGCTTGATATTCCTGCTCTTCCTTGCCTATCTCGGTGGCATTCTCACCATTCTCAGCCCGTGCATTCTTCCGGTGCTGCCGTTCGTCTTTGCGCGCGCTGACCAGCCTTTTCGCAAGAGCGGCCTTCCGCTGCTGGCTGGCATGGCGGCAACGTTTGCGCTGATTGCCAGCCTGGCAACCGTTGGCGGCGCATGGGCCGTGCGCGCCAATCAATTTGGCCGGATCGCCGCGCTGATTCTCTTCGCGGTCTTCGGCCTCACGCTGCTCTTTTCCTCGCTGGCCGAGCGGCTCTCGCGCCCTCTGGTTCAACTGGGCAGCAGGCTATCCGGGCAAGTGGACTCCGACCCAAGCTGGCTGAACTCGTTTCTCCTCGGCATTGCCACAGGCCTGCTATGGACGCCCTGCGCCGGACCAATTCTCGGGCTGATTCTTACCGGTGCGGCCGTCAGCGGAGCCAGCGTTCATACGGCAATTCTTTTACTTTCCTACGCTGCCGGCGCCGCCACTTCCCTGGCTCTTGCGCTGCTCGCCGGAGGCCGCGTCTTTGCCGCGATGAAGCATTCTCTCGGCGCTGAACTTTGGATTCGCCGCGTTCTCGGAGTCGCCGTCCTGGCTGGCGTAGTTGCCGTCGCCTTCGGATTGGACCGCGGCGTCCTGACGCAACTTTCCCTGGCCAGCACATCGAGTCTTGAGCAGCGGCTCGTGACCCTGTTTAGCCGCTCCAGTCAGCCAACCCAGACAATCAAGATCTACGCCAATCCAGCAGCGACGCCAGCCGACAGCGATTCGGCCGGCGTGCCGCAAACGCTGCCCGATCTTTCCGGCGCTACTGCTTGGATCAATTCGCCGCCGCTGACCGCGGATTCGCTGCGCGGCAAAGTCGTGCTCATCGATTTCTGGACTTACTCCTGCATCAACTGCCTGCGTTCCCTGCCCTACATACAGGCATGGAATGAGAAGTACAAAGCAAGCGGCCTGGTGGTCATTGGCGTACATGCGCCCGAGTTTCCTTTTGAAAAGGATGAGGCAAATGTTCGCAAGGCAGTGCGCGATCTGGGCATCGACTATCCGGTTGCAATGGATAACAACTACAGCATCTGGCGCGGCTTCAATAACAAGTACTGGCCCGCGCACTACTTCATCGATGCCACGGGCCGCGTGCGTTTTCACCACTTCGGCGAAGGCAATTACGATGAGTCTGAAGCCTGGATTCGCAGCCTGCTCGAAGAGAGAAACCACCAGCCAGTCCCGGAAACAACAGTAAAAATTGCCGCAACAGGCGCGGAGGTCGAGTCGAATTTTCTGGCCGTGCAATCGCCTGAGACTTATATCGGATACATTCGCGCCGAGAACTTTGCCTCGCCCGGCGGCTTCAAGCATGATCTTCCGCAGCTCTATCGCGCGCCTGTCCAGCTAGCTCTGAATCAATGGGCGTTGACAGGCCGATGGAAGGATGAAGGCCAGATTGCAACCGCGCTCTCCGCATCGGCAGGCATTGTCTATCGCTTTCATGCGCGCGATTTGCATCTTGTTCTTGGTCCGGGCAGCGCGCGCGAGCCGATCCGTTTTCGCGTAACACTTGACGGCAAACCACCCGCCGCGGATCACGGCGCAGACACCGATGCCGACGGTTACGGCACAGTGACGGAAAGCCGTCTCTACCAACTGATTCGCCAGAAAAACATTACGCGAGATCGTGTCTTCCGCATCGAGTTTCTTACGCCCGCGGTACAAGCATTTGCATTCACCTTCGGATGAAGATTTCCCCCTTCGGAAAGGAAGGCTCATGAATCACTCTCAGCAGAATAATCCCTCCTCGAACCAGGCCGGTATTGCCCAACTCAGCAGGCGCGCGTTCATCGTAGCGGCCGCGGGCGCAATCAGCGGTGCGGCCTTCTGGGGCTTGCGCCGCACTACGCTTCTACAGCCGCAGCCGGTCTCTGCCGCCAGTGCTCCCGCCATGGTCACGATTGTCGAGTTTGACGGCAACGGCAAAAAGACTGGCAAAGTGACCGTCGCGCACATCGTAAAAACCGACGCCGAATGGAGACACCAACTCTCGGCAATCTCCTACGATGTTACCCGCCGCGCGGGCACGGAGCGCGCCTATAGCGGCGATACATGGAACCTGCACGACAAGGGGATCTTCCGCTGCGTCTGCTGCGATACGGCGCTCTTCAGTTCGGAGACCAAGTTCGATTCCGGCACCGGATGGCCAAGCTTCTGGTCGCCAATTGCCCGCGAGAATGTTGTGGAATCGAATGACTCCAGCCTTGGGATGGATCGCACAGCAGTCTCTTGCCGTCGCTGCGATGCGCATCTCGGCCACGTCTTCCCCGACGGACCGCCGCCGACCGGCCTCCGCTATTGCATGAATTCAGCGGCCATGCACTTTGTAAAACTGGCTTGAATTAACGAACCTGCGCGGGTTACTTCCCTTTGTATTCCTGGAATAACTCGGGAAACTCCTTCTTGAGCGCATCGATCTTGGGCCGGTCGCAAATTTGTATGTAAGGGTTTTCAGGATTGTGAAGCGCGTAATCCTGATGGTAAGACTCGGCTGCGTAAAAGCCTTGCAGCGGCACAACCTGAGTCACAATAGGCTTGGGAAAGAGATGCGCGGCGTCGAGCTGCGCAATATAGGCAAGGCTGATCTTGCGCTGTTCCTCATTGGTGTAGAAGATCGCCGAGCGGTAGGACGTGCCCACATCCGGCCCCTGCCGATTGAGCTGCGTGGGATCGTGCGCAACCGAAAAGAAAACCCGAAGCAGTTGTCCGTAAGTAATCTTCGCCGGATCGTAGACCACGCGCACCGACTCCGCGTGGCCAGTTGTCTCGGTTGTAACCTGGGCATAAGTCGCGGTTGCCGCGGAACCGCCCGCATAGCCTGCCGTCGTCTCCAGCACGCCCTTCACGCGCTCAAATACCGATTGCGTGCCCCAGAAGCATCCGCCGGCAAAGACAGCGGTCTGCTTGCCCGGCGATTGAGCCAGAACAGCATCCACGGCGGCAGGTGGAACGGGAGTTTTTGTGGCGGCCTTGCACCCGGTGCAGGCAGCCAATATTACCGCGAATGTCAGAAGCAGCTTGTGTGTCGCAGGGGAAGAAAACATCTAAGCCTCCAGGCTCTCAACGGCGAGAGTTTCACTGGTTTGATGTCAACCATCCAATTAAGTTACAGCCATTTCACACTCCGGCAAAGACGGCATAAGCATCGCGACTGGCATGAATGACGCGAAGAATCCGTATCTCTGCCGGCCTTACGCTATAGAAGATTACATGGTTATTGACGGGAAAAGTACGAATACTGGGACGCGCGTCCAGCTCAAGGCTCTTGCCGATATGAGGAAACGCCAAACTTATCGGTAATGGAACTCACCACGCGCGTCGCAACGGCTTGGCTGCCGCTTTCCCGCGCAATGTAAAGCCACGTCGCATCGAGGTCTTCTCTGGCTTGAGGCGCCAAACGGATGCGCATTAACGACCGGCGAGTCTGGCCGCGCCACGCTCTTTGACGGACTCAACCAGCAGGTGGAGGGTCTCGCTGGTATAACTCTCCCCTTCTCCAGCATCCAGAGATTGCTCGGCAAGATCAAGCGAGGCAATCAGTTCGACGCGCGCCCGCTCCCGCTTTTCCCACTGTGCCAAAGCCTGCCGCACGGCCTCGTCATAGTCTCGGAAGCGTCCTTCCTGGATTCCCAGATCGACAAAGGAACTTTGTGCTGGAGTTAGTTCAACCTGCATAGTCCAAGCGTAGGACCGAAGCGGCGCGCTGTCAACAACTGCCTGAATATCGGCCCCTATTTCAGTTCCCTATTTCGGATCAACGCCGCGCTCGTCTTCTTCCACCGGCTCCACGCGGATTCTGGCGATGCGGCGGCCTTCCATCTCGACCACCGTCAGTCGGCGGCCTTCGTGAATCACAAACTCGCCCGCCACCGGAATGTGGCCGAGCCGCATCAGCAGAAAGCCGGCCAGAGTTTCCACGCCGCCGTCGCGGGGCAGCTTCCACTGGATCTGCGTTTCCAGGTCGCGCAGATTCACGCCGCCGTCCATCAGCAGCGCTCCGGTGGCTGTCGTCAGCACAGGCAGCGCGGGCGAGTCGAACTCATCTTCCAACTCGCCAGTCAACTGCTCGATCGCGTCTTCAGCCGTGACCAGGCCAACCGTCGAGCCGTATTCGTCAACAACGATGGCGATCTGCCGGCGGCGGCTCTGGAACTCGCGGATGAGATCGAGAACGGTCTTGGTCTCTGGAACGACGAGGATGTCGCGCATGATCTGCGAAAGTTTAAGTTCGACAAGATGAGGCGGCGTTGCGCGAAGGTTCGCCGCATCCCCGCTCTCGGTCGCGCCAGCCTGCCCACCCAACTCCGCGGCGCCCCGCCGAAAAAAGATCAGCCGCGCCAGATCCTTGGAGTAAACAACGCCGACAATATGTTCCGGACCGCGGCTCTCATCGTAGACCGGCACGCGTGAGCGCATCTGGTCGATTACGCGCTCGCTGGCAGTCTCAATGGGCATGTTCGAGGGCAGCGAAAAGATCTTCTGGCGCGGGATCATGATCTCGCGGATCGGCACGTCGTCCATCTCCAGCGCGCGGTGGATCAGCGTCTCCTGCAAGGCGGGCAGCACTCCCATGCGGCGCGCGGCGGTGGCGATCAGTTTCAGTTCCTCGGGCGAGTGAACCTGGGCGCGCTCGGTCATCGGAATATCGAAGGCGCGCAGCACCATGGCCGCCGAGCCTTTGAGCAGGCGAACCGCCGGGCGGGCAATGGCGATAAAAACCAGCATCGGCGGAGCCACGGCGACGGCCAGTGCCTCGGCGCGGCGCAGAGCCAGCGACTTGGGCACCAGTTCGCCAACCACCACGTGAAAATATGTAATCAGAGCAAAGCCTAAGGTGACGGCGATGATGTGTGCGTAGAGCAGGGCATGGCTTTGCGCCAGCGGCAAGAGGCCGATCCAGCCCAAAATCACGCTGGCAGCCAGCGGTTCGCCGATCCAGCCCAGAGCCAGCGAGCATAGGGTAACGCCAAGCTGTACCGCGGGAAGAAAGTCGTCCAGATCGTGTTGCAGGCTGCGCACGGCGCGCGCCCCGGGAACTCCCGCGGCCAGCAACTGCTGGATGCGCGTATCGCGGATCGAGACCAGCGCAAACTCCGCGGCCACAAAAAAGGCGTTGGCCAGGATGAGCATGGCCACGGCGACAAACTCGAGCAGCGACAATCCGTGCATCTGGCTGTGAGAATAGCACCGGACAGGGGTTAGGGGTTAGGGACTCTCAGTTCGTGGAGTAAGTCAAGTTTTGAAAGGGCACAACTTTAGTCGTGCCGTAAATGCCGCAATATCACCCCGGGCTTTACAGGCTGCGGAAATACTCTTCATGAGGCAATTCCCAATGGCTTTGTAATCAGGGCACGACTTTAGTCGGGCCAATAAAGCCCATCATATCAACGTAGGGCTTCAGCCCCTGCTACGCTCAATCGCGATTGCACCACCCGAACAGCTCTTTTCCGCAGCCTGTTTAGCCGCGGAGGGATGTTTTTTCGGCATTGTTGTCTTTTGCCACAGGTTGGTCCGGGGTTGCGTAATTATGTACGCCGCGCCCTGGGAACCAAGACGCCTTGGAGTGCGTATGAGAGAAAAGCAGCGAACGATTTGCGGGCGGCCTTGGTTCCTGTTGACAAATGCTAGCCACAGACCGTCTGAGTTCTGGGATACCTGCACAGGTCAATCGGCTACACTCATTCATCTATTGGTTTTATCGCGTTCTGGGAGGTTTCAGTGGCTTCATCGCGCAAGAGCAAAAAATTCTGGATTTGGCTGGGCAGCGGCGCAGTCGTTGTGGTTCTGCTGCTGGGTATTGGATTGGCGCGGCTCGCCAAAGGCTCCACCATCGATCCCAACAAACTGGCCAAGGTGACGCGCGGAGACGTGGCGCGATCGGTAGTGGCTACCGGCAAAATCCAGCCCATCACCAAGGTCGAGGTGAAGTCGAAGGCCTCCGGCATTGTGGAAAAGCTCTACGTGGACATCAACAACCAGGTGCACAAGGGCCAGGAGTTGGCGCAACTCGATCAGCAGGAGATCACCGCGCAGGTTGCGGCGCAGCGGGCGCAGCTCGCCTCGGCTGAGGCCAATGTGGGCACCTATGAGGCCAATGTCGAGCAGGATAAAGTGAATGCCGCCGCGCCCGACCTGCCCATGTACAAGGCCACTCTGGATCGCAATCTGGAGATGCAGAAGCAAGGCATTGTCAGTCGTCAGGCGCTGGACGATGCGGACAAAGACTATCTCGCCGCGCTGACCCGCCGCGATTCGTCCAAGGCGCAAATCGGCGTGGATTCAGCCAAGCTGAAACAGGCGCGGGCGCAGGTGATGCAGGCTCAAGCCAGTCTCAAACAACTCGAAGAGCAGTTGGGATATACCACCATCGTCGCGCCAATGGACGGCGTAATTCTCTCCCGCGATGTCGAGATCGGCGACGCGGTCAGTTCCATCCTGGTGCTCGGCTCGACCGCCACGCTGGTCATGACCGAGGGCGACATCAATCAGGTTTATGTGCAGGGCAAGGTGGACGAGGCCGACATTGCCCACGTCTACATGGGCCAGCCGGCGCGCATCAAAGTCGAGAGCTTCCGCGACCGCGTCTTCAACGGCAAGGTGACCAAAATCTCTCCAATGGGCGTCGAGAAAGACAACGTCACCACCTTCGAGGTGCGCGTCTCCATCGACAATCCCGGCGGTGAGTTGAAGGCCAACATGACGGCCAATGCCGAGATCCTGCTCGACGAGCACAAGGGCGTGCTGACGGTGCCGGAGAACGCGGTCATCTACGACAACCAGAAGAAAGCGACCGTCGAGATTCCCGATAAGTCGAAGAAGGAAGGCACGCGCAAGGTTGCGGTGACGGTTGGATTATCCAACGGCTCAGTGACGGAGATTCTCAGCGGGCTGAAGGAAGGCGATCAAGTGGTTCTGCAGCAGTAATCAGTTGTCAGTTTTCAGTTGTCAGTTGTCAGTTGTCAGTTGTCAGTGAAAAGCAAGTTCATTGTTGTGGAAGGAGTTTAGGATTTCCCAAAAAACTCTTGCCATGTCGGATATGTTGCCTACGATTCAACCGAAAACTGAAGACTGAAAACTGAAAACTGCGAAGCGAAAGGATCGAAATGCACAAACTATGGATTGCAGCAGCGGCTCTGGCGCTGGCATCGCTTCCGGCGCTGGCATCGGAAGCTACATTTGAGCGCACGCTTACGGTCAGCGGGCGCGTGGAACTGTCGGTCGCGACCGGCTCGGGCAACATTCACATCACGCGCGGCTCGGGCAGCCAGGTGCATATCTACGGCAAGGTGAAGACCGGCTGGGGCGGCAGTGAAGAGCGAATGCGCGAGGTCGCGGCTCATCCGCCCATCGAGCAGACGGGCAACATCGTTCGCATCGGCGGCCATCATGAAAACCTGCACAACATCAGCATCGATTACGAGATTCAAGCGCCGGAAAATGCCTTCATCGAGGCCAACTCCGGCTCCGGCGACGTGACCGTAGACGGCGTGGGAGATAACGCGCGCCTCTCCACCGGCTCGGGCAACATTCGCGCCACCGGCTTGCACGGCGGTTTCACGGCAGACACCGGCTCGGGCAACATTGACGCCGAGCAGACCGGCATTGGCGACGTGAAGGCGGAGACCGGCTCGGGCAACATCGACCTGCGCAATCTGCACGGCGGCCTGCGAGCGCATACCGGTTCGGGAAACATCAACGTGAGCGGAACGCCGGCCACGGAATGGAAGCTCGAAACCGGCTCCGGCAACGCGGAATTCTCAGCCGGCAACGCTGCGTTTACGCTCGACGCCTCCACCGGCTCGGGCAGCATTCACACCGATCGGGAGATGCTGACGCAGGGTACGCAAGACCGCCACCACGTCATCGGCAAGATCAACGGCGGCGGCCCAACGGTGCGCATTGAAACCGGCTCAGGCGACATTCGCGTGCGATGACGCGATCGGCGAGGCAATTCCCTAAGGCTTTGTAATCAGGGCACGACTTTACAGGCTGCGGAAAAACTCAATTCGGAGGGAGGCGGGGGTTTTAACCCCCGCATAAGGCCAACAGAATCAGCGCCGGCTTTAGCAGCGGAGGGAGACTTTCTGCCAGTTTCACTCGAATCTCCGAGTTTTTCCGCAGCCTCTTTAGCCCCTGCTGCCCTCAATCGCGATTGCAACCTCCGAATAGCCCTTTTCCTGCGGCCTCCATAGCCCCGGAGCGACTTTTCTTGGCAATGTTGGCTTTCGACAAGGATTGCCGTGGACTTTTCATGATCCGCCGAACATTCGAAATGCTCCTGTTCAAAGCCGAGTTTCAATTATGATTTGATTCATGAGCGAGAAAATGGCAGAACTCCGTCGCCGCTTTCATGCGCATGAAGGCGCGCGCGCCCAGGCCCTGAACGGCCTTCCCTTGGCCACTTTCGTCCAAAGAGTGCTGGGGTATTTCATCGACTTCATCCTCGCCATCGTGGTTTGGGCGCCGCTGGAATTTCTCTGGAAGCGCTTCCTCCTGCATCAGGATCAGATCAATCTCAGTTGGGATTTCCACGAGGCCGGCAACGTCGTTGTCATACTCTTTTATTGGGGCCTATTCAACTACTTTGGCAATGGCCAAACCCCCGGTAAATGGACTGCGCGAACCAGAATTCTTTCGCTCACCACTGAGAGCATGGGTGTCTGGCAGTCCTTTGAGCGGGCGCTGGGTTATGGAGCGGCAGTGCTTGAGGGCGGTGTAGGTTTTTTGCAGTTCTTCTGGGATCGCAATCGGATGTGCGCCCAAGACCGTCTGGCGGAGACCATCGTCGTAGATCTGCGCAAGCGCGCAAATCCCTCGCAAGTGACCGATGCAATCGACGCCATTGAAGAGACTCAGGCCGTCTGACTTCGCCATTGTCGATCAGGCCTTTTAGAACTGTGATGGTATCCAAGACCGAATGCGGTCAATGAAAATGCTCTGCCTCCACATCCAGGTGCGGAGCAGGTATGGAGCGCCGCCGCAAGTAGACCCACAGATAAAAAATACAAACAGCGACCAAGATAAGAGGAGCAGTCCGGAAGAGCAAAATATACAGCAGCTTTCCAAAGAGTGCCGTTATTTCCGGCTCTATCCCTTTGGTGAATACGAGTAGAATTCCCAGCGGAAAATCCCCGGTCATGGCAATCGCCGCGGTACTGGCCAGAAGCGCAAAACTACCCATCAGCCCGCCCTCTGCCCACAGCATGGCGCAGGCAGGAACGGTGAGCAGCAGTAGTTTCGAGTCGTAAGGCCGATGATAGGTCACGAGCAAGGTAAGTGGCATGATAGCCGCCAATGCAAGCCAGTCCCGCGCCGCCGAAGGGCGCGACCTGACAGTGCGGACAGACCACGCAATCAGCAGCGCGCCGCAGAACAGATAACTTGCCGGATTGTAGATGCGCGCTTCGTCCCGGAAGACGCTCGCAACCGACTGCAGATCGATGATCTCGCTCGCGCTTTTCATGCTCGAGTTCTCGATCCCTGGATCGTTGAGAGCACCGTGTCCCGACATGGCCGTCAGATTGGAATGCTGTTCCTGCATCCAATGCGGCGCAACCTGCGATACCCATAAGACAGCCGGAAGACAAAGCGCGGCGGTTACCGCCAGGGTTTGCAGCGCGCGTTTCCGGTAAATCCCGCCCGCCAACAAGAAATAAAGCCAGATCAGGCCCGCGTCATGAGGCTTGATTGCCAGGCTAACCGCCAGGCAAAGAATCCCGGCTGGCACAAAACGCCGTTTGACAAAACACCAGACCGCAATTATGCATAAGCTAATTACGATTCCCGCGATGTTGCCACACAAAAGCAGATTCACGCTATTGACAACGCAAAATGCAATCAGGGCGCCCGAAAGCACTGGCGCATAACCTGCTCCAAGATCCCAGGCCAGAAAAGCGGCGAAGATGAAACTCCCAGCGGTGACGATCAACCAAAGCAGATGCGCGCTTCCCCATGGCAGTAACGCAAACGGAACAACATAAATATAGGTGGTCGGCAAATTTGTAGCCAGCTTCATATTTGGAAGAAGCCCGTCCGTGGGCGAAATCGGATCTCCACCTTCCGCGAGATAAAGACGCAAAGGCTCGCCTTGCTTGTAAGGGTCTATATGTTGAAGCAGGCAGCGCGTGTCGTAATATATCCCTTTGAAATCCCCCATCGCGCCGGAGTTCATGCTGTCCAGGTAAGTCCCAATCAATACAAACAGCAAGCTCCCCAATATTAAAAAATAAAGCCCATCCAGCCTGCCTCTCGTCATCCTCAGCTTCCTTCCGCCCGCTCCCGGCCCGGTTTGATGATCTAACCACCGATCATATCCGAATCCGATCGAATGACGAAGATTGGCTGCATGTCAATTGCGGCGCGGAAACCATCGTGGCGGATCTGCAAAGGAGTGCCAATCGCCGCAAGAGACCCAGAGTGCAGCCCCTTAAGAAGCTCACGCGCTCTGAACTGCCGTCAATCCTCCGAACCCAGTTTTTCAGTGGCCTCGGCCTCCATCGCGGCAAGCGTGGCACGCATTCGTTCGAACTCCCGATGCCCATGCAGCGCTTTCAGGCGCGGATCGGCCAGCATCTGGAAGAACCATGGGCAGCGGGCCTGGTCCGCGGCTTGAAGCTCGTTGATAGCCTCCTCCAGATCGCCCAGAGCCACCAGCACCGCGGGCGTAAAGGAATTCAGCAGGAACCGCTCGCGGCTGAGCCATTGCAGGCGCTCCAGAATCACCCGCGCTTCGTCCTTGCGTCCCGCGCAGGCCAGCGTATAGGCGTGCGCCGCGGCGGCCAGGTCGAAGTGCGGCAAACGCAGGGCAAGATCCTGGGCAACCTCGACAGCGCGCGCAGCCTCGCCGTTATAGCCCAGAATCAGCGCTCCGTAGAAGCCGATGAATTCATGCTCGGGAAAGAGACTGATGGCCTTTTTGATCAGCTCGACGCTCTCGTCGGCTTGACCGTCCAGATGCAGCGTCCAGGCCAGTCGTCCCTGCAGCCAGGGCGAATACGGGTCCAGCCGGATCGCCCCGCGCAGCAAGCCAATCGCCTCGCCAAAACGATGGCGGCTGACGGCAAACATGCTGCGCGCGCGCGTGATCCACGAATCGTGGGGCAGATGCGCGCTCTCTGAGAAGGCTTGCCGGGCCGCCGCCAGATCGCGGTCGTAGTGGAATTCGATCCAGCCCAGCGCGGGCAGAAGCGTCGGTGCGCGCAGAGCGTGATCGGGAATCGATTCGGCGGCGCGATGCACATGATCGGCCGCCACATCCGGCGGCATGAAGCCATAAAACGCCTGGGTCACGCAAAGATGCGCCAAGTCGACTTTGGCCGCAATCAGCGTGGGATCCAATTCGATCGCGCGCAGCAAATGCTGCAACCCATCCTGCATTCTATGGCGATGAAGCGTCTGCCACTCATGATGGCCGCGCAGGTAGGTCTCGTATGCCTCTCGCTGCTGCAAGCCGCGCTCTTCATCAAAGCGGCTGGCTGAGGCGGAGGCGAAGATCTCCAGGCCTTCCATGCTCGGCGCGGGCAGCAATGACCTGTCTCCGCGCGGAAGCGCGCCAATCCGATGATAGAGCCGCTGCAGCAACTCCTTTTCGATTTCGCCAGTCCAGGTATGTGGCCCCAGCAGATCCTCCACCCAGATTTGCACTCCATCCTCCACGCGAATCATCTCCGCGCGCAGGCGGCAATGCGAGGTGAATGCCTGCAAGCTCCCAGTCAGCACCAGGTCGGCCTTCAGTTCCTTGCCAATCTGCTGCGCCGTCAATCCACGCTGGGCCAGGTTGAAGACCGAATCGCGAGCCAGGACGAAAACCGCCGGCGGACGGGCGCTGGCAAGGGCGGAGATCGTCTCTTCGGCAATTGCCGGCCCCAGAAACTCCGGAACCATGTACCGCGTTTCGAAGGGCAGAATAGCCAGCCGCGGTGGCGCTCCGTCTGAGGCCACGCTGTGCCGCGCAATCTCGGCTGAAAATCGGTAGCCGCGCTTGTAGACAGTCTGAATGCAATCGTCAGGCTCAAGCCGCGCGCGCAGCGACGAAAGGCACTTGGGCACACTGTCGGCCGTAACATGCACATCGCCCCAGAGGGCGCGCTTCAATTGCAGCGGAGAGACCACCTGACCGGCGTGAGCCATCAGCAGCCGCAGCGCCGCCAGTTCTTTGGGGGGCAGATGAACCACCGCCTCGCCGCGCCACAGCGTCCCGTCTGCCTCCAGCCGCAGCCCGGCAAAGGAAAATACCGGATCGCTTGCCCGGCGGCCAGGGCTCGCCGCGGGAAACTCGCGATCGCTGGCGCGTCGTCCTGAACCCGCAAACTGCTCTTGATCGGTTGCCCGCCGACCCAGCTTCGGCGCGGGAAAGACCGGCTCCACTGCACGCATCTCCGGAGTTTCAGCGGGAGACTCCGCATCCTGGGTACTTGCCAATTCCGGGAGAAGTCTACGATTCGCAGCCAATGGAATGCCTCGAATTCCGGGCAAAAGGGCTGCCCTTCTCCTGGCCACCTGGTGCAAAGGAGAGGGCAGCCGCCTACAGAGGTCGCGGGAAGCTGCGTGATCGACAACCCTATGGGGAAAAAATGCAACAATCCCTGCGAAGATCTGCGCTTCAATGAGCCCAGTATTTTCTTGTAACAGGTTCATTATCCGCCTCTGCAAGCCCCACGGGAAGTGTTTCAATCAGGTTTCTAGTGTTCACTAAGTAATCCAGGGGCGATTACTGGGTAACTTGGGTATCCATCACGGTCGAGCGGCGCTCTCTCGCAAATCGCCCTTCTCCTGAAAGAATCTGGTGTCCTGAGTCTGATGCTCGTAAAACAAATGAACTGTCATCCTGGGTGACAATAGCCAAGCGAATGGAGTCGAAGGATTCGCGGTGCTTTTCGTTATTGGTTGGCGCGTGACCAAGATACGCCAACTGAAATTAGGTGGCCCACATCTCGAACTTGAGATGTGGGAAACAATGAACCCCAGCCCACGCTTTTCTGACCTCCGGTCTCTGACCTTAAAACCCGCGGTGATGATTAGCCCCGCGCTTGCCCAGAGTCCCCAAGAGACGGCGGCTGGCCCAGATAGGCCAACTAAAGTTGGGTGGCCCACATCTCGAACTTGCGATGTGGGAAACAATGAACCCCAGCCCACGCTTTTCTGACGTCCAATCTCCGGCCTCTAACCTTGTAACCCGCGCCGTAGGCGCAGCGGTTATTAGCCCCGCGTTTCAGCGCGGGGTGGGCGAAACCAATAATCCTGAAAACGGCAGTTGCACACTGTCATCCGTGATCTCCATCAAGGTTTGGAGCCTCTGAAACTTGTTGCTTTGTAATCGGGGCCCGACTTCTAGCCTGCCCTGAGCGGAGTCGAAGGGGGCCGCAAAGGGCTGAAAGGAAAGCTGGGCTTTACAGGTTGCGGAAAAACTCAATTGGATGAAGGGTACGGGCTTTACAGGCTGCGGAAAAACTCATCGCAAGGCAATTCTCGAAGGCTTTGTAACCAGGGCACGACTTTAGTCGGGCCGATAAAGCCAACCATATCAACGTTGGGCTTTAGCCCCTGCTACGCTCAATCGCGATTGCACCCCCCGAACAGCCCTTTTTCCGCAGCCGGTTTAGCCCCTGCAAAATCTCGGCCCGGCGAACTACCATCGCTCGGCTTCTTTTCGATCATCGATTTTCGACTGCTCCGCCACTCACCCAAATGGCTCATGATCTTCGTTCTCCTGACTTGTTTGCGAGCAAACTTCAGCAATTCTTCAACCTTCCCCGCGGTCCGGCTGGCAAACTATTGAAAGGGAGTTAGCCATGACCAAAACCGTTTCCTACGCCCAGTGGTCTCTTGAGCCTTATTGCATCGGAATGAAGCTGCGTTCGCTGCGCACCCAGAAGCGCCTCACGCTCTCGCGGCTGGCGGCTGAGACCAAGCTCTCCACCGCGCTGCTTTCCAAGTTGGAGACCGACCGCATGATTCCCACGCTGCCCACCCTGGCCACCATCAGCCGGGTCTACGGCGTCGGCATGAGCTACTTTTTCTGCGAGCCCGCCAAGCACACGCTTTCCATCACTCGCAAAGCTCACCTGCAAGGCAATAATCGCGGCCCGGAGCCTGCCAAAATCACCCCGCTCAGTGTGCCCAGCGACGGAGCCAGGCTGGTGGCCCGAATGATCGAATTCCCTCCCGGCGGCTCCTCGGCCGCGGCCGATGTGCTCCGCGAAGCCAGCGGCATGGTCTACGTGCTGGAAGGCAAGCTCCAGTTGGATGCCGGAGGCCTGCATGAGGTGCTCGAGGCCGGCGACTGCGCCTACATGGAGAGCGAGATGGCGCTGGGCTGGAGCGCATCCGGCAAGCATCGCTGCCGCATTCTGGCCATTACGCCCTCCAGCCCCCGCGCCGAAGGTTGAGCGCATCCGCTTTCGTGACAGGGCAATCGCATTTGAAAATCGACTCGCCGAATCTCTTTCAAAATCGCCCCATTCTTGTTCGGCTTTTTTGCGGAAAATTGATTCCCCAGCGCGCACAATAAAAGCAGCGGTACCACGAGGCCCAAATGATCGCCATCCAATCTCCAGCCCGCGCACTCAGTTTCTCTTCGCTGCCCCCTATTTCTTACTCCTTGTTTCGTCGATTCTTCGCCAAAAATCCCTGCGACCCCCACCCCCCCCTACCCCTTTTTGCCTCCTCATATTTTGTAACTAGCACGATTTGAATAAGTTACGGCATAAATCTAGTTACAATCAGTGACATTTAAGTGCCTTTTTTGGCCGCTTTTGGCAAAATATGACCCTCTTTTTGCCAAAAACGCCCCTTTTTTGCCGATTTCCGCCACTGCCTTCCGCTGGTCTTTCTCAAACTCAGGCCTGGCTTCAGAACCTCCAAAACACCTGTCCTTCAACTCTCGCCCAAGCTTCAAATGCAATTGCCAGGGCTTTCGTGACCCCTGTCACCACGGCATCGGCCCATCACCGCTATATTTATTCTGAGCAACTGCCGCTGCTGGGCCAAGCGCGGCAATCCTTCTCAGGCGTGAGGGCAACGATGGAGCAAAGACAGCTTCCTATCGCGGAGCAGGAAAGCGAGAAGCCGCGGGCCTCAGCCGGGTTTGTGTGTGCGCCAAAGCCGCCAGACGACTCGCCGCTCGCGGCTGCCAGCTCCCCAGAGGCCGAGGCCTTCCGGCAAGAGATCATCCTCGCCGGCCGCAAGCTCTGGCAGCGCCAGTATGTGGACGGCAATGGCGGCAATATCAGCGTCCGTCTTGGCTCGCGGTATGTGCTCTGCACACCCACTCTGGTCAGCAAAGGCGACTTGGTTCCGGCCGACATCTGCCTCTCCGATCTCGACGGCAATATCATCGCCGGAGAACGTTCCCGCACCAGTGAACTTCTTTTGCACTTGGAAATTTATAAGGCCAATCCGCGCGCCCGCGCCGTCGTCCACTGCCATCCGCCCTACGCCACGGCCTTCGCCATTGCCGGTATCGCGCCGCCCAACAGCCTCATCACCGAGTACGAAATCTTCATCGGTCCCGTCGCCGTCGCGCCCTATGAAACCCCCGGAACCAAAGCCTTTGCCGAGACGGTCCTGCCCTTCGTTCAGACCCACAACACCATCCTGCTCACCAACCACGGCATCGTCTGCTGGTCAGACACCGTCACCCACGCTGAGTGGCTCGCGGAGATCTTCGAAGGCGGCTGCAAGACCTATCTGCTGGCGCAACAAATCGGCAAGCCGCTCCTGCAAATCCCCAGCAAAAAAATCGAAGAGATTCTAGCCCTGAAGCAGCGCATGGGCCTGCCCGACGCCCGCCTCGCGGAGGATGCCATGCATTCCCCCAAACGCTAGTGTCTTGAGTCGGAAATTTGTAGGGTGGTGATTGAGGGTGGTCAATCGAAGGATCTGTGGGTGTTCTTCAATGAACTTGTCGCCAACTTGCTAACTCGCCATCACCGCGCAGCGGTGGCTAACTTGCCGTTTTTGTTAGCAAGCCGCCTCTTTCAATCTTCTTGTTCATAGGGAACGAACGGAACCTCAGGGCAACGGCAGGCTCTGATGTCCGACCACTAAAACTGGGTGTCCCAGATCTCGAACTAGATATAGGGGAGACCACCAAAATCGAATCCAACACAACCGGCCTTATGCGGCGAACGGCGCATGGAGTCTTAACTATTTCTCTCAGCCAAGCGGATAAAGCCAGTGCCCCTCTAGCGGTTCATCGCCAAGCTTGCCGCCGAGACGCTCTGGCCGCCCGCTAAACCCTGATCCAGCAGAGAGACGCCTTGCGCCAGGCTCATCGCCGCCGGAACCGCCGTAAAGCCGCCGCGTACTTCGCTCGTTTCGCGTGCAATCGTTTTAAAAAGCATCGCCCGGCCGTTCATGTGCACCTCAAGGTCTACCGTCTTCCAGTCCGTGGCGCTTACTCGAGTCCGCTGCAAGCGGAACCAGCCACCCTTGTACAGCCGGCCCAGAATGCCAAAGCCAAAGTCCACATTCTCGTCCAGGTGCCCGTCCAGCAGCGCCAGCCTCTTGTAGCGGCTGCTCACCCACAATTCGCCGCTCATCGCGTGAAAGATGCGCGCCTCAATCGAGTGCGCCGGATAATCCGGATTGGGCCGGAAGCGCAGCCGGTAGCAGCTATTCTCTTCCCCGGCATACTGATAGAGAAACGCATCCGGCAGTAGCGCGACAATGCGGCCAATGCGCCTCTCGTCGTCCAGATACTCCTGCCGATGCCGTGCCCGCTCCTGTGGCGAGTTGAGCAGTTGGTTGAGCCTGTTCTGCTCCGCCTGCCGGGCCGCAGCCTCCAGAGGCCGGCCGTTGCTCAACTCCAGCCGTGTAATCGGACCCTCCGCGGTCTCTATCTGTTCCTCCCGGCGCGTCTCTTTTAGCCCGTGGTGCTCAATCCAGTAGCGCCAGTAGCCGTGCCGCTCGTGATCGTGGAGTTCGTTGTAAACCACCTCGCGCACCAGTTGGACAAGCGGTATCGGTGGCTGAGTCTGTTGAAGCTGCTGTGCGCAAGCTCCATGCGTCAGCGCCAGAATCCCCACCACTCCGCAAAACACACGCATCCCGCCGCCTCCATGGATACAGACTTGAGGGGATTATGACTGTCAGACGATGAAGAATCGGCAAGACTGCGGTGAAAGTACCAACAAAACAGCCATCAAACCGGAGAATTCCGCCCCGGCGACTCTTCAGGCGCAAACTTGTTACACTGACCCCATGCAGGATGAATTGGAGTTTCGCCGCGCCGCTGAGTCGGCTCTGGAAGCCTTGATGCAGCACCTCATTGCCCGCGAGGAGGAAGACGATGCCGGCTTTGAAGTCGAAGAGCAGAGCGGCGTGCTGCATGTCGAGTTCGAAGCACCCCCGGCCAAGTTCGTCGTCACCCCCAATGCGCCCATGCGCCAGATCTGGATCTCCGCCCTCTCCACCAGCTTCAAGCTCGATTGGGAGCCTGCCGCAAAGGCCTTTATTCTCCCTCGCACCGGTGAGCAGTTGACGCCGCTGCTCGATCGCCTGATTGCCGAACACCTCGGCAGCCAGTCTTGATTGCCGCCCGTGATGTAAACTACTCACAGCGAGTCCCGCCTATCTGGCGCAGTCTTTTGCGTGCGGAACCGGCAATCGACCGCGCCGTTGAAGCCGCGAGAAGTTTTGCCTCGTGTGTGCAGAGACACCCCAAGAAGGAGAAATACCCCACCAATGGCCAAGATTGCTAAAACAGGTGACCACAAGAAGGTAATGGACACGACGAAGTCGACCGACTGTCCCAAGTGCAGCAAGCCCACGCGCATCGTCAAGCGCGTAAAGGACCGCGAACGCGGCATCCCTGGCGGCGTCTACATCTCGTGCTCCGTTTGCGAATTCTACGAGAAGCTTTAAGCGCAGGCTCATTCCCGCGCAGCAAAAAGCCCGGCTCCTGCCGGGCTTTTTGCGTTCTGCAGAAACTGCGGGCGCTCAAGGTTTCGCTATTGATAGATCGAGAACTGGGTCATTCTTGTCTACCCTATTGGGCCGGATTTCTTCCACTTGCGGTACACTTGTTGCGGCGCAGCTTGGCCATCAAAAGTATCGCGGAGAGGGATCGATTGAAACAATGAGCGAGATTGAGATCACTTCTGATCCGCATCGCCAGCAGCGGCTTTACTGGAATGAGATGATTAATCTCAAGGCGGATGCTGCGTTTATCCGTCTCTATAGAGACTCTCGCGGCAAGTGGGTGACAACTCTTGGAACGCTCAAGGCGATTGCTTCTTGTGGTGGAATTGCAGCTTGGGTGGTTTGGAAGGAATATGCATTTGTCTGGGCCGCGATCATTGCCGCATCCCAGGTTGCGGACGCACTGAAGGATGTTTTTCCCTTCGCGAAAGAGCATAAAGCTGCAAGCATTCACTCCATGACCCTTGACAACCTTTTCAACGACGTTCAGTTGGAATGGGAGAATATTTTTTCTGGTCGATATACAGACGAGGAGATCATGAAACTGCGGCACAAGCTGGGGAAGATGCAACTCGACGCTCTACAACACAATTTTCCTGATGAACTAGCGGATCGGCACACGCTTCTCATTCAAGCCAAGGAGATTGCCGTATCCTATTTTGCGACCACATATGGTGTAAACTGAGTTCGGGAGGTTCTTATGGCAGAACGGAGAAGTGATCGCGCACTTGCAATGGACAGTCAGATCATGCCACGTCTTGAAATCAGTATTCCCATGCCTCCGGGCGCGGCTGTTCCGGCTCGTTCCCCCCAATCTCAACCGGCGCCGATTCCCCAGAATGGGCCAGCACGGCCAGCTGCGGCGCATTCAAGATAAGGCGCAATCTTAAGGGCATTTTTCACCTGTTCGCACATGTGCTTCCGCACGGTATCGCTCACATTTCTTTTTTTGGCCTCACCCTCGCGTGCATCCAGTCTTCTTTCACCTCGGTCCGATCCTCATCCCCTCCTACGGCGCATCGGCCGCCTTGGGCGTGCTGCTGGCGCTGTTTCTGGCGCAGCGCACCGCGCGCATCGCCGGGCTCGATGCGGGCAAGCTCTGGAGCCTGTGCGTCTGGTCGCTCTTTGCGGCGCTGGCGGCCTCGCGGCTCTTGCTGGTTGCGCTCAACTTCAGCGATCTGCGCCTTCACCCCTCCTGGATGCTGGCGCTGGCGATGATTCATCACCCGCTGCTGGCTGGCTTTGGGACTCTGGCGGCCGCTGCTACGGCGTTTTTCTACGGCCGCTGGCAGCGTCTGCCGCTTTGGACTACCGCCGATGCGCTGGCCGCTCCGGTGGCGCTGGCATTGACCTTTGAGCAGTTCGGCGCGTTGCTGGCTGGTTCGGGCTATGGAATCGAATCAGGGAAGGGAGTTGCCGCGCAATGGGCTGTGACTTATACAGATCCGCGCGCCGCTCTCTGGTCTGGCGCTCCGCTGGGCGTTGCCTTGCATCCGGTGCAGGCTTATGCGGCGCTGGCTTTTCTTGCGCTTTCGATTTTGCTGCTGCTCTGGCTGCCGTACCGGCATCAGCCCGGCGATCTGGCGGGGCTGTTGCTGTTAGGCTCAGGCGTGGCCATCTTCGTCACCGAGTTCTGGCGCGACCCCGAAGGGCGCGGCTCGCTGCTGGGCGGAGCGCTCAACGGACCGCAGGCGGCGGCGGTTCTTCTGGTTGTTGCTGGAGGATTCATGTTAATGGAACGCATAAAACCGGCCGAGAATCATGAACTCTCATCCGCAATCGTCGATTCGCCGGCAACAGAAGAATCATCCGCGAAAATAGAGGCCGTAAATGACTGAACTGCGCACCATCGAAGCACCAGTGGAGGCCAAAGGCCAGCGGCTGGATCAATTCCTGGCCGCGCAACTTGAGGGCGTCAGCCGCTCGCGCGTCCAGTTACTCATCGACCAGAGCGATGTGCTCGTCAACGGCCTCGTCGAGAAGGCCTCGCTCAAACTGCGCGGCGGTGAGCGCATCGACATTACCGGCGAGCCGCGACCAGAGCCGCTCAAAGCTTCTGCTGAAGATATTCCCCTGGATGTGGTTTACGAGGACGCGGATCTTGCCGTGATCAACAAGCCGGCGGGAATGATGGTCCATGCCGGGTCGGGGCAGAATGAGGACGCGCGCAGCCGCGGCACGCTGGTCAACGCGCTGCTCTTCCGTTTCAAGGCGCTTTCGGCCACCGGCGGCGACCTGCGCCCCGGCATCGTTCACCGGCTGGATAAAGACACTAGCGGCCTGATCGTCGTCGCCAAGAATGACCGCACTCACGCGGCGCTGGCCGAGTTGTTCTCCAGCCGCCAGATCAAGAAGACTTATCTGGCGCTGGTGCAGGGCGCAGTCGAGCGCGCCAAGGGGACGATCAACTCCAGCGTAGGCCGCGACCCGCAGCGCCGCACCCGCATGACGACTAAACCGCTTTCCGACGCGCGCGCCGCCGTAACGCACTACGAGGTCGTCCGCCGGCTCGCCAATCGCTTTGGCAAATTCACTTTAATCAAAGTCCGCATCGAGACGGGCCGCACGCATCAGATTCGCGTGCACATGGCCTCCATTGGTTACCCGGTCGTCGGCGACACGCTCTACGGCGGACCGGGCCATCTCACCGACCAGGTCGCTTCGCAGGCTGCAACATCAAAGGCCGCGCGCCGCAAGTCGGAGCCCGAACGGCTGCGCCTGGGACGCAACTTCCTGCACGCCGCGCGCCTCGAATTCCCCCATCCCAAGACCGGCAAGCTGCTGGAACTGGAAGCGCCCTTGCCCGCCGAGTTGGAAGAGTTTCTGAGCCAATTGGAAGATGGGCAGAGCCCCGCCGAAGCCACCCCGCCGCCGTCCAAGCCCAAACAGCGGCGGCCTTGATAAAATAAGGAAGCTATGACTAGACAGCTTACAGCACTTGTGGTTGGCGCGGCCTTTGCGGCAGCCGTTATGCAAGCGCAGCAGCCCGCCGCCGCGCCCGTTCCGTCCTCCGCGCCGGCTCCTGCCGCCCAACAGCCAGCCGACCAGGCCCCCGAGATGGCCGCCCACACTCTTCGTCTGGGCGTCAACGAAGTCAACCTCATCTTCACCGTGACCGACAAGCATGGCCATTACATTCCCAACCTGCAGCAGAGCGACTTTGCCCTGCTCGATGACCAGAAGGCACCGGCCAGCGTGAAGTCCTTCCGCCAGCAGATCAATCTGCCGCTCAGGGTCGGCGTCATCATCGATTCCAGCACCTCCATCCGCCAGCGTTTTCAGTTTGAACAGCAGGCGGCAACGGAGTTTCTGCTGGACATTCTCAAAGCGCAGAGCGACCGTGCCTTTGTGATGGACTTTGCCGAGACCCCCACCGTCGATCAGGATTGGACCAACAACATCGACGCCCTGGAGACCGGCGTGAATCGAATACATCCCGGCGGCGGAACAGCGCTCTTTGACGCTGTCTACACCGCCTGCCGCGACAAACTAATCGGCGAGCGCGGCCGCGATCCGGTGCGCAAGGCCATCGTGCTCATCTCCGACGGCGACGACGATCTGAGCCACGCCTACCAGGATGATGCCATCAAGGAGTGCCAGCGCGCCGAAACCATCATCTACGCCATCAGCACCAACTGGACGCCTAGCCGCGGCAAAGGCGACCAGGTGTTGACCAAGATGGCCGAGGAGACCGGCGGGCAGGTCTTCTTCCCGCCCTCGGTCGAGGAGATGTCGGTGAGCTTCAAAAACATTGAAGAAGAGCTGCGCAGCCAGTACGCGCTCTCCTACACGCCGGCCGACTTCAAGGAAGATGGCGCATTCCGTCCCATCTATCTCTTCTGCAAAGACCGTCACTACCAGGCGCGCGCACGCGAGGGCTACTTTGCGCCGCATCAGTAAACGCGGCTGCGAATCAGTTTGACGCGAAGAGGGCGCTGCGGCGTCCTCTTTTGCGTTTCTGTGAGTCTCAATAGAGGCAATTGTGCCGGCCTGGGGCCGCCGCGCCACTCTATAGCAATCCTTCAGCCGTTTCTTTCAATAATTGCCAAAATTCCTGCCCTCGCTCCGTTTGAGGACATTTCCCGCGCACCTGTTCACATCCGTACAAGATTCGTATTCTTTCGATACAAGTCTCACGAATTCTCCCCAAAGCGCGATGAAATAGATGTTGGTAGCTCAAGAAATTCTCCTGGGCTTTGCCAGTGCGGGTTTTGCCTGCGCGGTATGTGGCTGGCTGCTGTTTTCCGCCACATCGGCTTCAAGGGAGCAACAGGGACCAGCCAGGCATCGGAAAGAATGCCTGGACAAGGGGGAGATCGGGTGATCCGGCAGGCCATATCGTGCGACATCTGTGGAACGGAGAAGCGTCAGACCAACCATTGGTTTGTCGCCTACGACCAGGGAGGCGAACTGCGCGTCAGTGAGTGGAACTCGCGCAACCGGCTTCGCCCGGAATCGAAGCATCTCTGTGGACAGACCTGCCTGCACAAGCTGGTGGATGAGTTCATGGCCCGGGCCATGCAGGCGCGCACGCCGCAGGCCGCAATCGAGGCCAGCGAAGCCCAGCTCGAGACGCGGCTTGAGGTCCAGACCGAGACGCGGCTCGATACGCGAAATGATACGCAGTTCGAATTCAGGCGTCCGCCCGCAGTCTCTGACATGAGCCTGACCTCGCGCCCAGTCTTCAAGAAGGTTGAAACACCCAAGCGGCAGACTCCGGAAAAAGCGCCCGCGATTCCCGTTCAACCAGCCGCGGCGATCCAGCCTGAGCGCCCATCGCAGAGACCAATTGAATTGGTGGTTGTGCCGGCCTCGACGCACATCCCAACCACTACGCACGTTCCAGCCACACCGCACATCCAGGTTCCTTCGCATATTGACGAGGCCGTGGCCGCCGCCGCCGACGAGCCGCCCCGCTATGCCTCGCGCAACTGGCACGCCGCGGCATGGGAGCGGGAGCGCGAAAGAGAATCGCGCGCCGGCGAGCGCCATTCCGGCCTCGGAATTCGCCGGCGTTTCAGTTAATTGCGTAAAAGTTTGATTGCATTAAAGTTGGTAAGCAAGTGGGGGTTGCCATGTGGATGGATTTCCTTTTGGTTCTTTTGGCGATTTTGCCGTTGATGCCCTTGAGCCGCATTCGCAAGAGCAGCCAGTTAACCGCCGTCCGCGCTGAACTCAAGACGCACTTCACTCATTAACCGGTGGCGCAAGCAGAGCCAGCAAACCGGCTTCATCCAGCACTGGAACTTTAAGCTCCAGCGCCTTTTCGAGCTTTGAGCCGGCCTCTTCGCCCGCCACCACGTAGCTGGTCTTCTTGCTCACCGACCCCGCCGTCTTCCCGCCCGCGGCCTCGATCTTGGCTTTGGCCTCATCGCGCGTTAGCGTGGGCAGCGTTCCCGTAAGCACAAAGGTCAAGCCGACCAAAAGCGCCGAGCGCTGCTTCTTCTCCGCCGTCATCACCACGCCCACGGTCTTGAGCGCTTCAACCAGCGCCCGATTCGCCACCTGCGCAAAGAACTCCAGAATCGCCTGCGAGATGCGCGGGCCCACCTCTTCTACGCGCTCCAATTCTTCCGCAGTGGCGCTCATCACCGCATCCATCGAGCCGAACTCCTCGGCAAGCAGCACTGCGGTTCTTTCCCCCACAAAGCGTATGCCCAAACCTCCCAGAACGCGGGCCAGCCCGGCGCGCTTGGAGCCTGCAATCTCCGCCAGCAGCGCCCGCGCCGACTTCTCCGCAAAGCGATCCAGCCCCGTCAACTGCTGCTCGGTGAGCGAGTAAAGATCGGCCACACTGCGCACCATCTTGCGCTCCAGCAACTGCTGCACCACCGCCTCGCCCAGCCCTTCAATCTTCATCACCCCGCGCGAGGCAAAGTGCAGCAGGCTCTCGCGCAGCTTGGCCGGGCAATCGGCGTTGACGCAGCGGAAGTCCACTTCGCCCTCCGCGCGTACTACGGCGCTTCCGCACTCCGGGCATTGCTCTGGAAAAACATACACAGCCTCTCCGCGTGCATGATCGGCGTCCACCACCACTTCGACCACCTTGGGAATCACATCGCCGCCGCGTTCGACCTTGACCCAGTCGCCCAGCTTCAACCCCAGCCGCTCGATGAAGTCGGCGTTATGCAATGTGGCGCGGCTGACGGTAGTGCCGCCGATAAAGACCGGTGTCAGTTCGGCCACTGGCGTCAGCTTGCCGGTACGTCCCACCTGTACGGTGATCGCGTTGACCTGCGTAATCCCCGAGCGCGCGGTGAATTTGTAGGCGATCGCCCAGCGTGGCGCGCGCGCCGTCGAGCCCAGCCGCTGCTGCGTTGTGTGCAAATCCACCTTGAAGACCACGCCGTCAATCTCGTAGCCAAGATCCGCGCGCGCCGCCTCAGCCTCATCGATGAACGCCGTCATCTCCTCGACCGACGCCACCAGCCTGCGCCGCGGATTCACGCGAAAGCCGAGGGAAGCGAGAGTGTCGAGAGTCAAACGTTGCCCGTGCGGCCAGTACTCGCCGTCCACCAGCAGGAAGTAAGCAAAAAACGCCAGCCGCCGATTGGCGACGATGCTCGGCTCCAGAGTGCGCAGAGTGCCAGCCGCCGCGTTGCGCGGATTCACCGCCGGCGTTAGCCCCTCTTGCTCGCGCTCCTCATTCATGCGCCGAAAGGCTGCTTCGGGCATCACCACTTCGCCGCGCACCTCAAATGCCTGCGGCAGGCCGGCCTTTGCCAGCTTTTCCGCGGAAATCGTCAACGGCACGCTGCGTATGGTGCGGATATTCGAGGAAACATCCTCGCCCGTTTGGCCATCGCCGCGCGTGATCCCCGTTGTCATCCTTGAGCCGCCGCCCTCGGCAGCCTCATACCGCAGCGCCACGCTCAGCCCGTCGAGCTTCAGTTCAGCCATGTACTCAACAGGCAACCCCTCAGCCAACTCGCGGCAGCGCGCATCCCAGGCGGCCAGTTCCTCAGCCGAGTAGGCATTATCCAGCGAGAGCATCGGCCGCGAGTGCGCCACCTTCTTGAAGCCCTCGGCCGGCTTGCCGCCCACCCGCTGCGTCGGCGAATCCGGCGTCAGCAGTTCAGGGTGCGCGGCCTCGATCCGCTTCAGCTCATTCATCAGCGCGTCGTACTCAGCATCGCCGATCTCCGGCGCATCCAGAACGTAATACAAGTGCTCATGCCGTCGCAGTTCCGCGCGCAGTGCTTCGGCGCGCTGGGCTGAAGAGGAGTTTGGATTGGTCGGTTCGTCCATGGCAAGAATTATAGGAGGCCGGGCAGGGTAGTATGTTGGCAGACTGTTATGGAACCCATCACTCACTTCCTCACTGGTGCCTGCATTGGCCGCGCGGGGCTGAATCGCAAGACGGCCTACGCGACGCTGGCGGCCGTGCTGGCCGCCGAGGCGGCCGACCTGGATGTGCTGTGGGGCCTGGCCGGGCCGGTCGAGGAACTGAAGCACCATCGCGGCATTACGCACACCTTCATCGCCGTGCCGTTCGTTGCGGCGGCGGCGGTGGGCGCGGTCTGGCTCATCGATCGCGGTCTGCGCGCGTGGCGCCGGCGGCGAGCCATTGCTCTCAACCAAAACGCAAAAGCACCCCCGCAGCCGATTCGATGGAGTTGGTTGTATCTCACCGCCGTGCTCTCCGCGCTGAGCCACCTGCTGCTGGATTGGACCAACAACTACGGCCTGCGTCCCTTCTTCCCCTTCAATCCGCGCTGGTATGCGGGCAATCTGGTATTTATCGCGGAGCCTGTGCTGTGGGCGCTGCTTCTGGCGGCATTGGTAATGCCGTGGCTCTTCGGCCTGGCCGACTCCGAGATCGGCGCAAAGAAGCAGCGATTCCGTGGCCGCGGCTGGGCCATCTTCGCGCTCTCTGGCATGGCGCTGCTGTGGGGCTGGCGCTGGTCTGAGCAGGGGCGCGCGCGGATGCTCGCGGAAAATACCCAGATTGCCGCGGCTCCGGTCAAGCGCATGACGCTCGAGCCTTATCCCATCAACCCCTTCCACTGGCACGCGATACTCGAGACCGAAGCCTACTACCAGACCGCCGAGATCGACACCCGCTCCGGCGAAATTGCGAGCGACCCCAGCCGCGACATTCTCTACAAGCCGCCCGTTACCGCCGCCACTGAAGCCGCCAAGCGCACCCCGCTCGGCCAGGTCTATCTCGATTGGGGCAGTTGGGCCGTGGTGAGCGACCTCGGCCCTATGCCCATTCCCGGCCCTATTCCCGGCCTCTCGCCGCCTCCGGCAAACCGCCCGTGGACCACCGTCGAGTTCATCGATCTCCGCTTTGGCTACCCCATTCTTGGCGGCCAATCCGCCTCGCGAAGAGCCTCTGCCCGCCCGCCACTCGCCGGCTGGGTCTACATCATCGACGGCCGCGACGATGCCGGCGAAGCCATGAACGGCCGTGAGCAGAGGTAGAATTCCCCACTACAATGAAATAAATATTCACCCGATGAAAATTCCGGTTGACCCAAACGCTCCGGACCCGCAGAATGAAAGAGCGCCCTTGCCCGCGCCAAGCGCATTTGCGGCGGGCAAGGCCAGAATTCTGACTCCCGAGGTCTTCATGCCCGCTTATCTGCTGCTGCTGGTTGCCGTCTTGAGCCGTGTGCTACCCCATCCGGGATGGCTTAACTTTACCGCGGTAGGCGGTGCATTGCTCTACTTCGGTGCGCGGCGCTCCTGGCGAGAGATGCTGGCCCCCATGGCCGCTCTTATGGCCACCGACTACTTCCTGACCGTCTACGCCTATCACTACAGCTTTCAGTGGCAGTTCTACGTCGCCACCTGGGCCTGGTACGGCATGGCGCTGGGGCTAGGCAGGATTCTGCTCTCCAGCCGCACCACCGTTCTGCGCGTAGGCGCGGGCGCGCTGCTGGGGCCGACATCTTTCTTTGTCGTCTCGAATTACGCGGTCTGGGCCATTGGCTGGATGTACCCGCACTCTCTTGCCGGCCTGGGCGCTTGCTACGTAGCGGCCGTGCCCTTCTATCGCAATGACCTGCTCTCTACTGCCGTCGTAGCCGGCCTGGCCTTTGGCCTTCCCGTGCTGGTGCGCCGCATGGCAGCGGCCCGGACGCAAGTAGCCATCGCCGGGAAGTAGCTTCCCAGACCAGAGTCTAAAGATCGAGCCTGTAAAAACATGGCTCAATCAGCGTAACTTCAACGACGATGAAAGACTCATTCGCATGGCAGGCCGGGGATTCATTCCCTGCCTGCCATGCGCATTTATTGTAGATATCGATTAATGCGGCGAGGCCACATATTAACCTGCGCCTCCACCTCACGCGTTTGAAGCTCAGCGCATTGCGGATTCCATTGGTTATCATCTGTTCTATATTGCAGTAGGCAGCATGTATGTCTTGCACATGTGCAGAGATCGAACGATAGAGCAAACAGAATCTTCATGCGATCTGAAAATCCATCGAACCAACAGTTAGGTTTGCGATTCAGTCGTGCAGCACTACGTTGACCAATGAACTGTTGATTTGCATTCCGCTGCCGTTGTAGTCGATATAACCGAGTTCGCGAAAGCGATTGAGGAAGAAACTGACACGGGATCTGGTGGTGCCTATCATCTCCGACAGGGTCTCCTGACTGATCTTGGCGATGACGGGAATGGGCTTTGAATCCTGGCCGAAGTTGGCCATCAACATCAGCAAACGGGCAAGCCGCTTTTCGCTGGAATTGAATAAATGATCGACGAGATCGGCTTCCATGCGGATATTTCTGGTGAGCAGGTGGGCGAGGAATTGCTCGGCGAACTCCGGCTCGCGATGAAGCAGATTTTGCATGACTGTCTTCTCAATGCGAAGGATGGTTGTAGTTTCAAGCGCGTACGCAGAGGAGATGCGCAGCTTCTGACCTGCCAGGGAAGCTTCACCGAAGAAGCTGGCCGCTGGTAGATGAGAGATTACAGCTTCCTTGCCGTTCATCGATACGACGGTGAGTTTTATCTTGCCACTCTGAATGTAGAAAACCGCATTGGCCGTGTCGCCTTGCGAAAATATGGATTCGCCGGCCAGGTATTCGCGCCGCGATCTGCCGGCCATAAGCTTGTTGAGCGGAATCTGAAGATCGAATGCAGGCCCCTGCTCCGGTGAAGCGCTCATCTTGTCCGGAACGACCTTCAACCCATGATGCGCGATCGTGGGCAAGGGAAACGAACGGTCCAGCGGAATCCTCGGTGCGGTACTTGTCATCGTAGCGAAGCTAGTAGCCATGTTCGATACCTTTCAATCTAACTGAGGGAGTGCAAGAGGATGAATTACCGTCATCCTTTGCAGCGTCGATATAACTACCTTACGAAGTTACAAAGGTGTTGAATATAGGCAAAGGATGTTATTGCTGTAGGCTTTGATGCGTGAAGTTTGTAGGATTCTTCTTACCCGGATAAGTTGCCTGACTCGATTGTTCTGAAGCTGACGAGTTGACTTCGGCAGGCAGCTTAGAACATTTTGAAGGTTTCTATCAGGCTGGCATCCGGCTATCTCAGGCTATTGATCCGGCCCAAAAATAGAGTGTAGGTATCCCACCCATTCCGCGGTAAAACTGCGGAATGGATGGGCACCCGGCATTTACAGCATCCAAGAAAAAATCTTGGCGAAAGACAGTCAAATACCGCTAAAGGCGAAGGCATGGCGAACGATTATTTAGCGAATAAGCTCTATTAAATGAATGACTTGATCTTGCTTGGCGAAGGAAAAGGGAATCTAAAAAGGGCGTTTTTTGCGTTTTTTCTATTCAACTTGTTGATAATAGGCATGTTAACTTTTATAGCCTACGCTAAAAGCGAAGTTCCGGTGAATCTATTCCTGAGATATTGTCGCTATCTTGTTGATAACAAACAAATCGACTGGCTCAAAAAGCGTGCAATTATTTATCTTGCTTATAATCAGTTAGTTGACTGTTTCAACCGGGAGAGTTCCGGCTTGGCCGAGGCGGCAGCGAACGTCTGACATCTACTTACAACAACGTTGGAATGGCCGGGAGCGTGAGTGCCGTCCCTCCAGGACTCCGGTGCATTCAAGGTGACGCCTTCCCCACGCTGAAGCGCGGGGCTAGCAACCATTGCGCCTACGGTGCGGGGGGTGAGGCTGCTGCTGGTGACTGGTCTGCTGCCGGTGAAGGGCTGCTGCTGGTGACTGGGCTGCTGCTGGTGACTGGGCTGCTGCTGGTGACTGGGCTGCTGCTGGCGACGGGGCGGGTTGGATGGCGTTGGACATGGTTTTTCGGAGCGGCGGAATTATCTGGCCGCTTTTCTCTATTGTCCAGGATGTGGTGGTAATTATCCGCAAAAAGTTTGGTGCGAATGTTAGAGCATTTTGGGAAATTGTGTATGTCGGAATTTTGCAGGTTTGCCACCGATTCCGCAGGAAAGCGCGGACTGGATGGGGCACGGAAGTTTATAGAAAAAACTAAAATGCTTTAGGCGATGGGATTTGCGCGGTCTCAACCTAACCGCAAAAACAAGAACTCGGCGAGGATGGGCACCCAGGCGGTGGGCGACTGATACAAAGCAGTTGGTTGGGGATCGTGCTGTCCCTGATCGCAAAACCTGGCTCTCTACCCCTTGGGCGAAGAGCTGTTCGTGGGGGCCTTGGACTTAAGGAACCCACGATTATAGGAGAATCAAGGGTGCATTGACCGGGTACATCGTCACACGGTCAAAGACTTAGTTTGCAAGCGGATTCCGCGGGAACTTTGCTCCGCTTTCAATGATTTTCTTGATCGCCGGCACCAGATCTTCCGAGGCGCTGTTCTTGTTGACATATTCGCTAGCGCCAGCGCGCAGACAGCGCAGCGCATACTGGCTCTCAGCCTGTACGCTGACCATGATCACGGGAAGCGTAGAGTAGAGAAGCTTTACGTCCTTCAGCACCTCAAACCCACTTCGCCCCGGCATATTGATGTCGAGCAACAGTACATCGGGTTGAAACAGGATCAACTGAGAAAGCACTTCATCCCCGTTGGCGGCTTCAGAGAATTGCACGCCTGAGAATGCATCGCCCAGGAGCTCTCTGAGGCCGCGCCGCACGTTCGCATGATCGTCCGCTATCAGAATATTCATAGTCATTTCTTTTTACCGTTTCCTGACTTCGACCTGAAACTACGTTACTTGAACTTACAACGATGCGAAATCAGCATAATCCGTAAATTTTGTAGGGTTTGTACGATAACCGTGTAGGGGGATTCCTACATGGGCAGCAAAGCTCAATCGATCAGCCCCTGCGTCATGGCGTAGCGGGTAAGCTCGGCATTGCTCTTCATTTGCATCTTCTCCATGATGCGCGCCCGATAGGTGCTGATCGTCTTTACGCTGACATGAAGCCTTTCTCCAATTTCCGTCAACGAGATCCCGGCGGCGATCATTCTCATCACTTCGTGCTCCCGGTCCGAGAGCAACTCATGCAAGGGCTTGTCGAGGGGTTCGTCCAGATTGGCAACCAGCTTCTCCGCGAGGCTGGGACTGATGTAGTGTCCGCCGCTCAGGATCTTCCTGGTCGCGATCGCCAGCTCTTCCGGAGCGCTTTCCTTGTTGATATAGGCGGCTGCTCCAGCGCGCAGGCAGCGAACGGCATATTGGTCCTCAGGATGAACACTCAGTATGATCACCGGCAACCGCTGGTATGCCTGCTTTACATCCCGCAACACGTCCATTCCGCTGCGCCCAGGCATGTTGATATCCAGGACCAGCAAGGCGGTTTTGGATTTACTTAATTGGCTCAGCACCTCATCGCCGTTGCCGGCTTCAGAAAAATCCGCGCCTGGCACGGCATCGGTGAGTATCTCCCTCAAACCCCGGCGCACTACGCCATGGTCATCGGCAATCAGGATGTGCATAATTCGCTCCTCTCGGTGCGCGGAATATCCACGGGAACGCGGACAGTGACCGTCGTTCCGTTGCCTGGGGAACTGGAGATCTGCACGTCTCCTCCGCAGTATTGCGCTCGTTCTTTCATGCCCAGCAGCCCCAAAGATCCAAGAGAGTTCGAGAAGCCGGATTCATGGAAGCCAATTCCGTCGTCCTCTACAATCAGCAGAATGCTCTCCTCTTCCTGGCATAAATCAACACGAACCGACTTAGCCTGCGCGTGGCGAATCACATTGGTCAGGCACTCCTGAAAGATACGGAAGGTCGCGGTGGCACGGTCGCCATCCAAGTGTAAATCAACAGGGGGAACAGAGACCTGGCAGCGGACGCCATTGCGGGAGGTAAACTCGCTGGCCTGCCATTCAATGGCCGCCGCCAGGCCCAGATCGTCCAGAACTCCGGGACGAAGACCGCTGCATATCGCACGCACCGCCTTGACGCCATCGTTGATTAACTGAATCGATTCATTGAGCCGGGTGAGCACCTCGCTCTCCGACTCCGGCAGATGACGAGTCATCCACGTCATATCCATTTTGATTGAAGTCAAAATCTGCCCGATTTGATCGTGCAAGTCGCGAGCAACCTGCTTTCGATCCTCTTCGCGCACCATTTGCAGGCGATCGGCCAGCGCACGAAGCTGTTCCCTCTGCAATACAAGGGATTCTTCATTCCGCTTTCGTTCAGTAATATCGCTGTTGACAACCAGTACGCGCGGCGCCTGGTCGCGCTTGCCCCATTGCAATGCCCATCGGCCAGCGACTACAACGCGCCTGCCGTCCTTCGCGATCTTGACAAGGTCTCCCTCCCAGTGCCCCACTTGCATCAATTGATCTCTAATCTCAGTGAATGACAGCGGGAACACAGTGTATAGCAAATCATGCGCAATCTTGCCGGCAGCCTCAGCTTTGGTATATCCCAGCATAGCCTCCGCCCCGCGGCTCCAAAACAGAACCTTTCCTTCCATGTCGATCACAAATACGGAATCCTGAGTTAATTCCAGCAAGGCGGCTTGTTCGGCGGTGTCAATCTGTTCCTGCCGCCTTTCAGATACATCGCGGAAAATCAGCACAACGCCAATGACTTTTTCTTTGCCTGCAAGGATGGGCGCGGCGCTGTGCTCAACCGCGATTTCTCTCCCGTCCCTTGTCACCAGATCCACATGATTGGCTACAGCCAGAATCCGCTTCTCTTTGAGCACGCGCAGCACTTCATTGTCCGCGGTCATTCCCGACTTTTCATTAATAAGCTTGAGCACATTGCCAATGGGCTGGTTAAGTGCTTCCTCCGGCTGCCATCCAGTCAGTGAAGCGGCAATTGTATTCAGAAAGGTGACGCGAGCCTCGCTGTCCGTCGCTATAACAGCTTCGCCAATGCTGCCCAGAGTCGCGGTCCAGCGCTCCTCGCTTTGCAAGAGCTTGGTGCCCATTTTTTCGACGTTGTAGCGAGTGAACAAGGCCAGGAAAACTCCCACGCCCAAGCCCAAGCCAAGGAAGCTGATCACCATCGCGGTCCATCGCAGGTGCGCGGCTTGAACACGCTCGACACGCAGTCCCGCTTCCACATTTTGAAACTGCAATATCTGCCCTCGAAGGGCATCCATTTTGAGTTTTCCCTGCTGGTTCTCATAGAGAGTAGGGTCGGCTTTTCCCGCGCGGCGAAGGGAGATGATTTTACCGGCGTATCCTTCCCACTCCACATAGCCGGTATGAAAGCCCTTCAACCGCTGTTGCTGCTGAGGAAGATTGACGCCCACCATTCCATACAATGCCTGGTATTCGGGTTCGAAGCTCTTCTTACCCTCCATATAAGGTTGAAGGAAGCTCGCGTCGCCGGTGGCGATGTATCCGCGCGTTCCGGATTCCATGTCCACCAGCAACATGAGAAGATGACTGGATTGGTCGAGAACCTGATCGGTATGGTCAACCGACTGCAAGGCTCGGTTCAAGTCATAGGTTTCCCACAACAGCAGGATCGCCAGGGCGGCGGTGATCCCCATGGGAACCAGAATCATCTGGCGGAGCAGCGATTTTAATTTCGAGTATTCCATCGTAACCAACCACTCCTATCCAAAGGGCGAACCGGCCAAATTTCGTTAATCACACGGTGCCCGAGCAGTTCCTTTTTGCGATCCAGCGAAAAAGAGTAAGTTGCAATTCTTTGAGAACACCGGATTCTTTTCAGTTGGTGATTCGGTTGTTTGGCTATCTTGCCATTTAGGCGACGCCAATCAACCTTGGTGGTCAATTTGCAAAAAGAAGACGGAGCCGATGGCATCCCTCTGCGAGAAGAAGTATGCACATGGAGATGACCTGCCCGCAGGGACGCCTGTTTCAGGATTGCACAAACCCATGCAAAGGGCTGTTCAATATAGCTCACCCGATTCAAATAGTTTTGTGCAATGCTCGGTTCGCGCCAGTAACTCCAGTCGGGAATGATTCCGAAATAAAAGGACGTTTCTTTCGGCGATGTCAAGCCAGTTGCAGCGGGAAAGCGGCATTGCGGCCTTGACCGTGCGCCGGCATCAAAGGCAAAAATCCGCATCGTCCCAAATCCGGATTTCTGGAATCTCGTCTTCGCTCTCGAAAAGAATTTATAATATCTTAGCCATGACCAACGTAAATTCAGAAAGCCAAGCCGCCGCCACTCCCTCCAACTTTCTCCGCGAGATCATCGCTGAAGATGTGCGCACCGAAAAATACGGCGACGGTGTCGTCCAGACCCGCTTTCCTCCCGAGCCCAACGGCTATCTGCACATCGGCCACGCCAAGGCCATCTGCATCGACTTTGGTCTTGCGGATGAATTTGGCGGAAAGACCAATCTGCGCTTCGACGACACCAACCCTGAAAAAGAAGAGCAGGAATATGTCGATTCCATTATGGCGGACGTGCGCTGGCTGGGCTTCGACTGGGAGCGCCTTTGCTATGCTTCGGATTATTTTGGCCAGCTCTATGAGTGGGCCATCCAACTGGTCAAGGCCGGCAAAGCTTACGTAGACGACCTCACGGCAGACGAGATTCGCCAGCACCGCGGCACCCTCACAGAGCCAGGCAAAGACAGCCCATATCGCACCCGGAGCATCGAGGAGAATCTTGATCTCTTCACCCGCATGAAGGCCGGCGAATTCCCCGACGGCAGCCGCGTGCTGCGCGCCAAGATCGACATGAGTTCGCCAAATCTGAATATGCGCGACCCGGTGATGTATCGCATCCTGCACGCCACGCACCATCGCACCGGCGATGAATGGTGCATCTATCCGATGTACGACTACGCGCACGGCCAGTCGGATTCGCTGGAGCGCGTCACACACTCCATGTGTACTTTGGAATTTACCGACCACCAGCCGCTTTATCGCTGGTATATCGAGCAGCTTGGCATCTTCCCGACGCAGCAGATTGAATTCGACCGCCTCAACATCACCTACACCATGCTCAGCAAGCGCAAGCTGCTGCAACTGGTGCAGGAGAAGCGCGTCAGCGGTTGGGACGATCCCCGCATGCCCACCCTCTGCGGTATCCGCCGCCTTGGTTTTACTCCGGAGGCCATCCGCGCCTTTGTTGCCGCCAGCGGCGTCTCGCGCACCAATGGCAGTACAGATATAGAAATGCTGCAGCACTTTCAGCGCGACGATCTCAACCGGAGAGCGAGCCGCGCCATGGCCGTGCTGCACCCGCTCAAGCTGGTCATCGATAACTACCCGGCAGGGCAGTCGGAGCTGGTCGAGGTCGCGAACAATCCCGAAGACCCCGCAGCGGGTACGCGCCAGGTTCCTTTTTCCGGTGAGATTTTCATCGAGCAGGACGACTTCCGCGAGGTACCGCCGCCCAAGTACTATCGCCTCTCGCCGGGCAAGGAAGTGCGCCTGCGCAATGCCTATTTTGTAACTTCGCAGAGCGTGGTGAAAGACGCGGACGGCAACATCGTGGAGGTGCACTGCACCTACGATCCGGCCAGCCGCGGCGGCAACTCGCCCGACGGACGCAAGGTCAAGTCCACGATGCACTGGGTCTCGGCCGCACACGCCATCTCTGCTGAAATTCGTCTCTTCGACAAGCTCTTCGCCAAGGCCGATCCCTATGACTTGGAAGAAGGTCAGGACGTGCTCGAAAATCTCAACCCCAACTCGCTGGAGGTTCTCACTGGCGCCAAGCTGGAGCCTTCCCTGGCCGACGCCAAGTTAGAGGACCGCTTCCAGTTTGAGCGAGTGGGATACTTCTGTCTCGATCCCGATTCGACGCCCGGCAATCTGGTTTTTAACCGGACGCTGCCGCTGAAAGACTCCTGGGCCAAAATCGAGAACAAGGCTGGGAAGAAGGCCTGAGTTTAGAGCCGGATGTTTATTCATAATCCTTCAAAAGAGACTTGGTTTTCCATCCTTTGGCGTATTTTGCGAAGGATGGGAACCCACTTTTGCGGAAAGGTTAAGATTCCGAGAACTTGGGGTTCGCCGCCCGCTCCGTCGAAGATTCGTGGTGAGGGATCTGGGATTTTAACTGAGTGGCTGGAAATTGGGTTGAGCGTAAAAAAGTGGGAGATATTGGGCTGGTTTGTGCCTTCAAGAGGCGGAAAAGGGCGGAAAAAGCGGGCTGAAACAGGATTTTTGTTTACTTTTTGGTTACTATGTGACTCGATGTAAGGTATTGTATTGGTTGATTTTATCTTGAAATATAGGGCTTCAGGATTGGGAAAATTGGGTAGGGGGGGTGGGGTTCAGGGGCAAAATTTGCGATTTGGAGCCGAAGATCCGTAACGGGATAGAGCGGGCTCCTTTTTATTATCCGTGCTGAAGTGGAAATTATATGCAAATGGAGATGAAAAATTCAGGATTGGCGGGCGAGACGGGGTGAGCGGGTTCGCGGGTGCGTTGGTCTGGAACGGCACGGGGCTCTGGTCGTTGTTCATTCATCTATTGTGCGCCGGGAAACAATAATTATCTGCAACGCCCTGGCACCTGCGGTGCGGCAGACGCTCGCTAGTCGCTCGCAGGGGGTTTGTGGTTTGCCATCCCATGCGAGCATCGAGTGTATGGGCTGGTCTTGGACGGGTAAGACGGTTATTGGGAGACGTAAGGACCAAGGAACCTCTCTCCGTTGAAATGAATCAAATGTGAGGGCGCGTCAGCTACCCAAACTTCAGTTTCCCATGCGATTTCGCCAAGATATCGGCTCATGATGGATCGATTGGGAAAAGCAGTGACAAAAACAAGACCCGCTTTCGATCCAGCAAAGAGGCTTGCCAATTCCGCGTGTCGCTTGCCATCAACGGGTCCGTGGCTAGTGACGGACTCCACCAAGAGTAGCCAGTTGCGATCGGGGTAATGCAACACCACATCAGGCATCTTGCCGTGTGTTTCTATTTTGACGCCAAGTTTGGCCAGAAGCGGCTCTTCAAAATAGCCCCACTTTTCTCCGGTATCTCCCGCATAGATCAAAACTGCTCCGGGCACAAAACGCGCCGCGAAGCTCTCAATGATCTTTCGGATCAGTTCGCTGTGTTCGCCGGGACTGAGCTTGATTACATTGCCGGTCTCAATCTGCACAGGTATGAGATTCTGTTCGCGCTGATTAGCGTAACGAGCGGCCAAAGTCTGGCGCTTCGCAAGGTACTCATTCAAATTGTTCTTCCAGGCAGTTGTTCCATAGCTACGCAGTAACTCAAGCGCGAATGGCTCAATCTGATAAACGGCGGCGGGGCTGTTAACTGGACGCGCTGGATTATCGGGATTGTAGACAGCAAGGCCAGCGTCAACAAACTGATGCATTGTTTGTCGCCTTATTGTCTCTCGCGTATTGGGTGCGTAGGCTTTGTCGAAATAATCACGAATCCAATCCATGATCGGAGTGATTCCCATCAGCGGATTTTCAGCCTGCTGCCAATTCTTTCTTGGTTTCAGGTTCAGTAGGGCTAGCAAGGAAAGCGCAGACCGGTCATTCTGTTGTGCCTTGGGAAGGCCGAGAGCAGCCAATACCTGCAGCGCTGAGTCAAGCAATGCATTCTTATTCATCCGGTAAGCCCCTGCGCAATTGCGTCCATTTTAGCTTGAGAAATAATACCTTGGCTGCGCGCACAGTTTCCGATTGCGGTCAACGTGCGCCGATCTGGATATTTCATCAGCCTAAGGTCAGTGGCATTAACTTGCGTGTGTCCGTTGAACCGGCGAAAGTTTTCGTCAACCGCAGTAGTGTTGAGGAAAACTGCAAGACCGTATGCGAGTGCTTCAGGCAATCCGTGCTTGTCTTCGTGGAAAACATTCAAATGGTTTTCAAATCCGAGCAGTTTCATTGCCGGAAAATTGTCTGGCCTCACCACACTCGCAATAATACGGTGCGGCTCTTCTTTCGAAGAGAACCGTCTGACAACAGTATAAAAACCATTCGGGTATAGCCATTTCCTTGTTTCACTGTTGAGACGGATGGCGTTGCCCCTCTTAATGCCCTCTTTCGGCCATTGCGTAACCTGGCCGCTGAAATGGCCGGGATAGAGAAGTGGAACGGTATTTTTATCAGGCATCTCACGGATATGCTCAAGCAATCTGAAATCAACGACAGGGCCTGTAGAGACTCCAATCCCAAGGTCGGCCGGAGTGAACTGAACGCCTTTTGACAATTCGATGGCGTTAAATCCGAGCGAAGTCGGGACGTGGATAAACTTGTCTTGGTCATCTGGAAATACAATCCGGTTAAATGGATGCTCATGAGTCACAAGGTCCAGAAAGCTGTCATCTGTCGAGTTAGAGACAGTGACGTTTCCCTGAACACCAGCGCACTCAAGTCGTATGATAACGTTCTCTTGAAGCACGTCGTCGTCCTTGAACGCTTTGGTTCGCGACGCAAATAAGTGAATGTGTTGTAATGCTGCTCGGTTCAGAATAAATTCGCGGAATGGACGATAATAAGGTCCATTGCAAAAGCTTCGAGGGATGATGGCGACTAATTGTCCGCCGGGCTTCATAAGAGATAGAGTTAAGGCGACGAAGGCCGAGTAAAGATTCACTGTTTCGATGCCAACCTGCCGCAGGATTAAACGATGGCTCGAAAAACTGTTGATTTTCTTGTATGGCGGATTCAAGATTGCGTGGGTATATCGCCGAGGAGCCAGACTCTTCATGGCAGCGGCTTCGATAAAGTCATCGGGCAGCACACGGTAATCGAGAGGTAAGCGTGTGGGATAGCTTGCCAGAGTTTGATTGAGGTGAGCACGCAGGGATGGATCTATTTCATACGCGTCAAGTTGTGCGCTGTGGAATGAAAACCCGTCGGAGGCGCCCCATCGATCAAGAAACGCGCAAGCTAGAGCGCCCAGCCCTGCACCCGCATCGAGTAAGGTGCATTTGTGAAGCGGGCTCGGAGGAAATAACGAAGCCATGAAACGAGCCACTGGCGCGGGTGTCATGAATTGCCCCAAGGCAGATTTTTGCTTTAAGGAGATTCCCGGAGCAATGGCCCGGCGTACGCAATCCGCTTGTTCAAGTAGCTGAATCGGCATCTTTTGTTCGCCTCAGTGAATCTTCCGGAAAGTGAATTACGATTGCCATCCATCTCATAATCGCAGATGCTACTAGGATAATACCGTGAAGGCGACATGAATCGACAGAAGTTGCTCAGACCGTAGGTGCGTGGCGAGGCTAGCCCAAAGGTCAGTCTACCCTCATGGAGGGTCAGTTGCCGCGCCCGCGTGAAAGAATCTGAGCATGGATGGATTGAGGGGTGAGTTGAACCGAGACGCGGTGGGGATTTATATTTCTGTGCCGTTTTGCAGGTCCAAGTGTACTTATTGCAACTTTGCTTCGGGGGTTTATCCGGTTCGTGAGCAGGGGCGGTATGTGGAGCGGGTTGCGGAGGAGTTGAGGGGGGCGCGGGCTTGGGCGGAGCAGAGGGGCCTGGAGTTGGCTCGGGTTGTGGATACGGTCTACCTGGGCGGGGGGACGCCTAGCTTGCTTGCGCCGGAACTGGTGGGGCGGTTGTTTGCGGCGGTGCGGGCGGAGTTCGAGTTGGAGGCGGGGGCGGAGATTACGGTGGAGTGCGCGCCGGGCCAGATTGGCGAGGCTACGCTGGAGGCGCTGGCTGGTGCGGGCGTGAATCGGGTGAGCTTGGGGGTGCAGTCATTTGTGGACCGCGAGGCGGCGGTGAGCGGGCGGCTGCATGGGCGGGCGGTGGTGGTGGAGGATCTGCGGCGGCTGCGGGCGGCGGGGATTGCGAACATCAGCGTAGACCTGATTGCGGGGTTGGCGGGACAGACTGCGGGGTCGTGGGCGGAGTCGCTGAAGGTGCTGGCGGAGACGGGCGTGGGGCACGCGAGCGTGTACATGCTGGAGGTGGACGAGGATTCGCGGCTGGGACGGGAACTGTTGAAGCACGGGCCGCGGTACTACGCGGAGCAGGTTCCGGCTGACGATGCGATTGCGGAGATGTATGAGCGGGCAAGGGATCGGCTGGCGGCGGCGGGGCTGAAGCAGTATGAGATTTCAAATTTTTGCAGGGAGGGGATGGAGTCGCGGCATAACTTGCGGTATTGGCAGCGGCGGCCTTATTTGGGAGTGGGACTGGATGCGTCGTCAATGCTGCGGACGCGGGATGGGCGGGTGCTGCGGTGGACGACTGCGGATGATTTGAAGGCTTACGCGGCTGGAGCGGAGGTGGCGGAGATGAGCTGGCTGACGGCGGCTGGGCAGCATGAGGAGGCCTGGTTTCTGGGGCTGCGGATGAATGCGGGCGTGGATGTGCGGGCGTTGGAGCGGGAGTTTGGAGAGGCGCTGGTGGCGCGGGCGATGGAGCGGGTTGGTGCGCTGGCGGAGGCTGGGTTGGTGGCGGCGGATGGTGAGCGGGTTTGGCTTACGGCGAAGGGGCGGCTGCTGTCGAATGAGGTTTTTCAGGAATTTTTGGAGATGGAGTAAGTGGGCGGCGGCGCATCACAGTACCAACGGCACGCGGGGGTACCTCTTAAGTCACTGGAAGCTACAAAGAATCTATCTAAATAATTTTTAACCTTCGCCGATGCATCCTCTATCGAGGTGGATCGTCATGGCTGCGCAAAATCCCCAACATTATCTACTGGCTTCGGCCGAACCGGCGCTGCTGGCTGGCGCTGAGGCTGTGCTTGCCGCCGATGGCGCGCGAGTTGAGATCTACCTCTCAGCCGAGGCGGCGCTGGCGGCGCTGACCGCGGCCGATGCGCCGGCGCTGGCGGTGATTGATGCAAATCTGCCGGGCATGGGGATGGGGCAATTGCTGCAGGCGGCGCGCGTGGAGGCCGCGGGAAGGCGGTTTCCGATTCTGCTGATTGCCGACGCGGTGACGCAGGAGTGGATTGACCGGCTGGCCGAGGGCGTGATCGACGACCTGATTCCGCGGACGCTGGAGGCGGGATTTCTGGGGCTGCGTCTGGAAGCGGCGCTGCGCGACCATAGCAGGCTGCGGGAGTTGGAGCAACTGCGCGAGGCGGCGCAATTGAATGCGCAGATGGATCACCTGACCGGCATCTACAATCGCGAGACGATGCTTTCGATGCTCTTTCGCGAGACCGATCGCGTGCAGCGGATGAAGACTTCACTGGCGCTGATTCTTTTTGACATTGACGATTTTGGTCACTGGAATCTGCGGCTGGGCACCGAGCCCTGCGACGAGTTGCTGTGCCAGGTGGCGGCGCGGGCGACGCGTCTTCTGCGCAGCTACGATTTGATTGGCCGCGCGGGCAAGGACGAGTTTGTGATGGCGCTGCCGGGCTGCTCGACTGCCAACGCGGTGCTGATGGCCGAGCGGCTGCGCAGCGAGGTATTTTGTGCGCCGTATCGCGTGAATGGCGATTCGATCCGGTTGTCGGCGTGCATTGGAATTGCGTCGAGCCTGGGGCGGTCGCCGGTGGTGGTGCTGCGGGAGGCTGAACAGGCGCTGCTGGTGGCCAAGGCGTCAGGGCCGGAGTCGATTCAGTGCTCGGGCGGCTGCCCGCAATCTACCGCTGCGCCGGTGGCGTTTCTTTCACCGACTTCAGGGGATGAGCTGCTGGCTTGGTAGGGCAGGCCTTCTGTTGCAGAAGAATGTGGAAAAGCGCGCCGGAGTTCAAGCTCCGGCGCGCTCTTGTTTAGTGTTGCGGTTACTTTTTGACCGATGCGCCCGTGGTCTTGCCGGTAACGCCCTCGATGAAGGGCAGTCCGTTGGGTTCGCCCCATCCGGTAACGTTGTCCCAGCCGTTGGTGACCGTCAGCGACGAGTCGGTTCCGAAGCTGACCGCAACGTTGTAACCGGCCAGCCCCCAGGAGTTGGGGTAGATCGCGCTCAGGAAGAGGGCCTGCGAGTACAGAGACAGGTTGTTTGGAGAGTTGTTTTCGTCCACGGCATTGGTAAAAATCTGCCGGAAGTTGGAGTAGGTGAGGCCGTTGGAGTCTGAGATCAAGCCGATCACGTTGTGCTGATAAATGCTCGATGCCGGCGTGGTCACGTCGGTGATGTCGCCCGCCGCCAGCGCGGAGACGGCCGGAGCGGCCTGCCCCAGCGCCTTGCCGTTGTACTGGTCGGCAATGGCCCAGGTGGCGGTGAAGATGGGACTGGCCAGGCTGGTGCCTCCATAGACTTCTCCGTATTGCGCCGCGCTGGCTCCGGAGCCGACGGTGACGACGATGGGGAAGCCGGTGTAGGGATCGGCCAGCGCCGAGACATCCGGTACCTGACGCCATGTGCCGGGGAGCGTTTTCTGCCAGGAGGGCTTGCTGAAGAACTGGCTCTGGCCGCCCCCCGCGCCGGCAAAGTAGTATCCCTCCCGCGGGTCATAAACAGTACCATTAGCGTAAAGGTAGACGACGTTGGTGCCCCATCCGGTGACGACCTGGCCACCGGCGTATGGGTTGTTGAGAACACTGGTGCCGCCGACTGCAGTTGCATAGGGCGAGTTGGAGGGAACGCTCACGGCTCCGACTGGCGTGGCAAGGCCGAGGTCGCCGCCGTCGCCGCTGGAGAATTGGAAGGAGATTCCAACCGCCGCGCCGGTCTCAAGAACGGTGTTGAAGGCCTGTTCCTCCAGGGGGCCGGCGAGGATCTCGGAGTCGTTCTCCCAACTGCTGGAGACGGTGTAGGCCAACGGAACCGGGGTGGTGGCGCTGGTTGGATTGATGATGTAACTCAGCGAAGCGAGCTGGTCCTCGTTATCCTGGCCCGGGGAGGCCACGACAACAATTTTGGCTCCGGGCGCGATGGCGTGTGCGGACTGAATGTCCAGGGCAATCTCTGTGTTCCATCCCGACAATATGCCGGCATTGGCGTTGATGGGCTGACCGCTGGGGTAAAGGACTGAGAAATTTGCCGAGGTCAGCGCGGGCAATCCGAAGATCGAGGCAGCCTCATTGGCATCCGCTTCAGCCGTGGGGTAACCGTAGGCCTCGACCAGCGCGATGGTCTGCCCGGTGCCGTCATACTTGACCCCGCCCTGGGTGAAGGGCACGCCGTAGTGAGTTTGCAGTTGGGCCGGAGTGAAAGCCGCGGTCTGTCCATTGGCTGAGTATTGCAGGCCGGCGTAATAGGCGGCGGTGAAGCCGTCGCTCCATAATTCGGGGGCAGCCACGGTCAACGGCGTATCGGTGAGCGAAGCCGTGAAGGCCGACAGATCGGCCTTTGTCTTGAGCGGCTTTTTGAAGGCCGGCTGACCTGTCTTGGGGTTTTTCAACTGGGTCAATTGGGGCCGCGACTCATGCAACTCGATACCGGAGACCGAATCCACCAGCTCGCCCGCCGCGCCGGTCAGTTGGGCATTGCGGGTGTGCGCCTGGAAGGTTCTGCCCTGGTAAGTGAAGGAGTGCAACTGAGTTTGGAAGGCATTCTCGACAATGGCCGCCGTGCCATGAACGCGGATCGAGATGCGCAGGGGATCGGAGAAGAGCACTTTGAAGCCCTGCTTGATCAGCTCGTTTTTGACCTCTTCGTACTCCTTGACGGTGGGCGCAAACTTCTCGAATTCCGCCCCCGTGAACCATTGGTGGAAGGTGGGCGACGCGGGATCGTAGAGAGCCTCGACCGCTTTGTCGAAGCCGGCGCGGTCATGCAGCGTGAGCACCACGGTGAGATTCATCTCCTGGCCGGGGGCAACGCGGCCTTGATCGGTGGCGAGCGCAAGGCCCTCCGGTACATTGCGGGTGGGAAGCGCAAAGGCCGCGAACGGCGAGAGAGCAAGCAGAGCCAGGGCGGCAACGGCAGCCTTGGCAGTCAGATTGCGATACGACATAGATCCTCCTTGGTTTGGGTGGGTTGGGTGTGCAAAAACGGCGTCAGACTGTGCGCGGCTTGGCTTGGAGTTGGCGGGAGAGCGCCACGCTGCGGAGAATAGCACCGAAGATGGAAGAGAACTCGCCCGATCTCGCTTGCAATTGCGCGCCGGCAGTGCTGAGGCAGCTTTTCTGGTTAGTGGTTGCTACGGTATGGACGGAGAAGATTCCACGCCGAGAGGAATCCGGCGGGATCGAAAAGGGCTTCGCACTTCCAAAGGCGACATAAGTCAGAGGCCGATTGGAGGCACGCGATCGGTAAAACATCGGAGTATTCTCATTGGTTTTACTCCACAGTTACCGCAGTGATTGGAATTTTACCCGTTGCGAGGAGTTTGCGGAGAATTATTTTTTGCGGTTTTAATCTACGGGCTGAACAGGCTGCGGAAAAGCTTTATTCGGTGAAGGGTACGGGCTTTAGAGGCTGCGGGAAAAGGGCTATTCGGGGGTTGCAATCGCGATTGTGCGTAGCAGGGGCTAAAGCCCAACATTGATATGATTGGCTTTATCGGCCCGACTGAAGTCGTGCCCTGGTTACAAAGCCTTCGAGAATTGCCTCGCGATAAGTTTTTCCGCAGCCTGTAAAGCCCAACGTTGATGTGATTGGCTTTATCGGCCCGACTGAAGTCGTGCCCTGATTACAATGCCATTGGGAATTGCCTCCAGAAGAGTTTTTCCGCAGCCTGTTTGAAGTCCGTAGGCTCCTCATGAACAAAGTTCTGATTGAGGTTCGTGCTATCCCACCCATTCCGCAAAAGAGAACGCAGATCCTTCGGCGGCGCTCAGGAGCGGAATGGATGGGGCCCCAAGCATTTGCAGCGGGTTCATTTTTGAACTTAACTCGGATCGCGAGTCGGACTGCGCCAAGGATTCTGAAACGGCTGTTTGTGGCGTTCATCGCAGGTTAATAATTGCAGGCGCGACTCTCCGCTAGGATAAAGACAGACCCTGGGACGGAAGCGGTCTGGAAAGGTATTTGATCGCAGCCTATCGACAAACCCCACTGCATGAGATCACTTCAAATAGGCGCGCACCAGGTCGATGAGGTCTTCGGCCAGTTCGGGAGCGATCTGCTCTTTTGCGCCGTCGGCCAGGTGGAAGCGGATATGAGTCTCAAGCACTTCGCCCATGAGGCTGTTGATGCCGCCACGCACGGCGGCGAGCAGCATCAGTTGGTCGCCGCAATCCTGATCGGCGGTAAGCGAGCGCTCGACGGCGTCCAATTGGCCGCGCAACTTCCGCAATCTTTGCAACAGCTTGACCTTTTCGCGCTCATGACCGGACATAGACGGCGTCCCTCCTTTGACTATACCCACCCCCGGTATGGTATAAACCGAGTGGGGGTACCCTTGCATTCCCATTCTATCCCCAATTCCTTAGGCCCCGCGCCACGATTCGAAGGTTACGCATCGCAAAGCAGCTTTGAGACGAAACAAAAATGTTAACTGTGGTTAATGTTATCTGTTAACATAGGTAAAGTATGACTTTGTGCTTTCAATATCGCCCGCTCACTGCCGCCACCAGCAGCCTTGCCGGTTCGCGCACATTTCATTCCCGGACGGCACTTGCTTTTGTGCATTTCCTCTTCTTGATTTCTCCGCTGCTCTGGCCTGTGGCGGCCGCGCAGGCGCCGGCAACGAAGCCGGATGCGAGCGCCGCCCCGGCGTCTCCTGCCGCCGCCGCTTCCAGCGATCCATCTCAGACCTGGAGCTGGCACATGCAGAGCACCATCACCGGCCAGGGCTATCCGTCCTATGGCGCCAAATACTCAGGCGCCAACAGCTTGCCTACCGCCGGTCAGGCCCGCGAAACCGTATCTTTGGATTTTTTCGGCGGCTACCGGTTGTGGCGCGGCGCGGAATTCCACGTCGACCTGTTGACGTGGCAGGGCTACGGCCTGCACGGGACGCTCGGCATCGACGACTTTACCAACGGAGAAGCTTACAAAATAGGAGTGCGCTATCCCCATACGGACATCGCGCGCTTCTTCATTCGGCAGACCATCGGCTTCGGCGGCGAGAAAGAGGCCGTGCCTTCCGACCAACTCACGCTTGCGGGAGATCAGCCGGTTACGCGGCTCACATTCACTCTTGGCCGGTACAATTCGAAGGACATCTTCGACAACAACGCCTACGCCAATGACCCGCGCACGCAGTTTCTGAATTGGGCTCTGATTGCCAACGCCGCGTGGGATTATCCCGCCGACGCCTTGGGCTACACCACCGGTATTTCCGCCGAATTGGAGAGGCCGAAGTGGGCGCTGCGCTATGGATTCTTCCAGTTGACGAAACAACAGAATGGTTTTACCGCTGAGGACCAGTTCCTCACGTGGCCGGGTGAGAGCTCCGCGGGCGACGACAGATTTTTTCACGACTGGGGGATGGTGGCCGAAGGCGAACGCCGCTACAGCATCGGCGGCCATCCGGGCGCCGTCCGTCCTCTGGCATATCTCAATCAAGGGGAATTCGGCAGTTACAAGGCCGCGCTCTCGGTTCCGGGAGCGGATATCTCGAAGACCTTCGCCCACCGTCATTCGTATGGCTTCGGGCTGAATGCGGAACAGGAGATCACGAAAAACCTTGGCGTGTTTTCTCGCGTGGGATGGAACGACGGCCATAACGAAGCATGGATGTATACCGACACGGATCATTCCGCATCGCTGGGCCTTAGCGTAAAGGGAGATGCATGGCGGCGCAGCGGCGATACAGCCGGCCTGGCCACCGTGATGAGCGGAATCTCAAAGGTGAACCAGCAATACTTGATGGCCGGCGGCACGGGTATCCTGGATGGCGACGGCACCTTGAACTATGGCCGGGAATTTGCATTGGAGACGTACTACGATCACATATTCCCGCAAAAGATTCATGTGGCATTGGATTACCAGTTCGTGGCCAATCCGGCGTTCAATCGCGATCGCGGCCCGGTTTCGATCTTCGGCACGCGCATCCATTGGGAGTACTAGTCCGCATTTGTCACCACCTTAGACCTGCGGCGCGTTCAAGCTTTATAACGCCGGCCTCCCGGTCCACGCTGGTTTTTTATCAGCTTGAGAAAGAGAGCGAGACGCGGTTTGTTTGGAAGTGTTCTGAAAAACGGAGGCACTGCAAGCCTTGGCACCGCAAATCTTAGAGGTGGCCGGTTCTGAAAGTCTTGAAGTTTATTTACCTGGTGCGGCGGGCTGCGCTTGCGCCGGCGGCTCTGGCGGGAGCTTGACGATGACTTCATTGGGCTTGGTGTAATGGAGCTGATCGTGCGCAACCATTCCGATGGCGTCGGGGTCGGATTTGAGGCGCTCGACGCGATCGCGCATGCGGGCATTCTCCTGATTGAGGTCGTCGATTTGCTTGTGCAACTGGCGGTCCTCGGCGCGCTTTTCCATCCAGACGGAGATGCCGTTTTTGCCGTTGACGACATGCCAGCCGAGGAGCAGCGCGAGCATGACGGCAACCGCAGTGCCGGCGGTGCGCCACCTGCGCATGGCCCAAGCCAGGGCGCGACGGGGCATGGCGGCGTGAATAGCCTGCTGGCCGCCCGCCGCGGTCTTTCCGGCTTGCGCGTTTTCATCCCGCATCATGACCCTTCTTACTGGAGAACAAACTTCTCCGCCGCGGCCTTCAGCGCTTCCGTATCGTGCTCGCTGCGCGCCTCGGTGTAAGCCCGCACCACAGGCTCGGTTCCGCTGAGCCGGTAGCAAACCCACGAGCCGTCTTCCAGAATCAGCTTGAGGCCGTCAGTGCGCACGATGCCCGCGACCTTGCGTCCGCTCAACTCGGTTGGATCGGCCTTCAACTTCTCAGTGAACGCGGCCATGCCTGCCGGGGTCAAGCGAAAGTTTTCGCGAATGGGATAGAAGGAACCAACCTTGGCAAATAGCTCCTTGAGTTGCGCGCCCAGGCTGTTGCCGCGATTGGCGACCATTTCTGCAACCAGCAGGCCGGCAAGCACGCCATCCTTCTCCGGCACATGTCCGCGAATGGTGAGGCCGGCGGACTCCTCGCCGCCGATGGCGATCTTGTCCTGGTTGATTAACTCGCCAATATATTTAAAGCCAACAGGCGTTTCGTAGAGCGGAACTTTGTGATAGCCGGCGAGGGCGTTTATGAGATTGGTGGTGGCGACGCTCTTGGCCACGCCGTTGCGCCAGCCGCGGGTCTCGACCAGGTAATCGAAGAGCAGGGCGATGACGTAGTTGGGCTGGATATATGTGCCGTCCGCATCGACAATGCCGAAGCGGTCCGCGTCGCCGTCGGTGGCGATGCCGAGAGCCGCGCCGCTCTCTTTCATTTTGGCGCGGGCGTCGTTCAGCAGTTCGCCGTCGGGCTCCGGGGCGTGGCCGCCGAAGAGGACGTCGCGATAGTCGTGGACGGTTTCAATGGCGACGCCAGCATCGCGGAGAATATCCGAGCTGAAACCGCGCCCCGCGCCCCAGAAAGGATCGTAGACGATCTTGATGCCGGATTTGGCGATGGCCTTGAGATCGACCAGCTCGGCAAGGCGCTTGAGGAAGGCGGGCTTGACGTTGGCGGTTTCAAAGCCGCCGGCGGGCGGATCGCTCTGCGGGATCGGCGCGCCGCTGGCCTGCAACGCGGCAACTGCGGCTTCAATTTGCTTGGTCACATCGGGCAGCGCGGGCGCGCCGTCATGGGTGGAGAATTTGATGCCGTTGTACTCGGGCGGATTGTGCGAGGCGGTGAAGTTGATTGCGCCGGAGGTCTTGAGCTCACGCACGGCGTAGGCGATTGCTGGCGTGGGTGCGGCCTCGGGAATAACGATGGGCGTGACGCCTGCCGCAGCCAGGACGCGCGCGGCGGTGTCTACAAAACTTTCGCCGAGGAAACGCGGGTCGCGGCCGATGAGTACGCGATGCGGCTCTGGCTGCGTCTTGACGTAAGCGGCAATGCCGGCCACGGCCAGCCGAATATTGGCCACGGTAAATTCGTCGGCGACAATCGCCCGCCAGCCTGAAGTCCCAAACCTGATTGCTTTTGGCATTGCAAATATCTCCTGTGCCGATTTTAGCGGCTTCTACTTCATCGTGCCTGAGACGGGGGCGCGGGGCAAGCCTTCTAGCAATTGGAGAGTGATTGGCGAACTAGCGCGATGCAGCCTGTAATTGGCTGGGATGAACCGCTTGTATATTCTCGTAGCGCAGGAAATCGGCCTGATTCAAGGTCAAGATGTGGGTCAATCCATAGGCCTGCATGATCGCGGCAAGACGAGCATCATGCACTTGCACGCCGCGCACGTTATTGACCACCACCAGCCTGCGCCATATCCAGTAGACCTGCTCAGTATCGGGCAGATAGGTCATTGTGCGTTCGATTCGGTCGATGCAGTGGTTGGTATCGGAGATGGAGAGGCCATAGCCGTTCCGTTCCAGGGGCCGGGTACAGACGTTCCAAAACTCAGCAACATTTTGCAGCGAAAAACAAGTTTCAATCCCACGCCTGCCCAACTCATCGAGAGCTGCCCTGGTCAGTTGGTGCTGAGGGTCGTCTTCTCGAAAGATACGCAATAGAACATTTGTATCGATCAAATACCTGGGCACGAACGCCATCAGTCGTGGTCCTGATAAAAACTCTCGCGGGTGAAGGCTTCGTCGGGTAGTTGCGGAATCTTATCGGAAAATGCAGCCATCTCCCGGAGGAATGTCTCCATGTCCATCTTCGGCTTGGCCGGAGGACGAACCTTGGGGGCTGTGCGCGCCGCATCGTCGATGAGGCTCTCAACATAGTTCTGCGGCGTCAGGCCACGGGCCTGAACCTGCGCGGCAAACTCATCCGGGATGTTGACCGTGATCTGCATAGGAAAAGCGTAGCAGGATGGCAGAAAAAATGCCATTGAGAAGTACGCGAATGACCGCGCGCCCCGCACATATCTCTCGACGAAAAGTGTCCAATGGAGTATAAGCGATAGAAAAACCATGGCGACCGTCTATAACGACCTGATGAACGGATTGGACGAAGTGGATGCCTTTCTGGCCGGCGAGACGGCTGGCTTACAAGGTCAACCTGCCCGCTGAAGTCGATCTAAAGGGGATCAGAAAACGGCTGAAGATGACGCAGGCGCGCTTCTCGGATACGTTCGGCTTTAGCCTGGATGCGGTCAAGCACTGGGAGGGTGGAAGACGCACTCCGGAGTCATCTGCCAGAGCGTTCCTGACGGTTATCGCCAAGAATCCCAATGCGGTGATTGCTGCGCTGCATTCGCAACTTCGACAGCCCGGCGCCAAGTGACGGCTTCGCGCTCAGCAGAATCTCTGCAAAGCTAGACCAGGCGGCTTGAACTCAGCCCCGGCAACTCTTATTGAAACTTGAACAAACCCGTGGCCAACAATGGAGTCTTGAGCAACGGCATGAGTCCGGGCATGTTAACTCTCAGTAAGCTATTCGCGATATTGTCAGTAGGTGGAAATCACCGGGGAGCATTCGAAAAACTCGACCTGCTGTTCCCGCGATTTCTGACCATCACTCTCACCGTCGAAGCCCTGCGATATTGTTAACTCACCCTGGGGTAAAAAGTGTTATGCTTCGCGCATTGCAAGACCAGGGCGCTCCAGTCTAACAAGGAGATATCCAATGAAACAGAATGTTATGTTAACCATCGCGTCTCTCCTCTCGGTCCTCTTCATGACGCTTCACACGACGGACGACATTGTCCGGGGAATGGAACCAGGAACGCTTTTTGACCTGATTGTGCTGCCCATTCTTGTCCTCCAGCTATATGGAACACTGGTGCTGGCCGGAAAGCGATCTGGGTACGTCATCCTGCTCCTCGTGTCACTGCTTGAATTGCTCGTCCCCGTCATCCACATGAAGGGTGCGGGAGTCGGCGGAGCGATCGCCCAGTCCAACGGAGCCTTCTTTTTTATCTGGACGCTCCTCGCGCTCGGCTTGACCGCTCTGTTCTCCGCCGTCCTCTCCGCGCGCGGGCTGTGGCAGCATTTGCCATAGCGGGCCGCCGCGCAGCACAAACCAGGCACCGCTGCGTGAGGCTCTGATTTTTGCATCGGAGATTTGCCAGGGGTTCTATTCGCAGGTCGGCGGCGACGGAAACATATTTGCAGTCATTTCCGGCCATCGTCGCATAATCATCAAGAGAAGATCAGCAGGGAAATGCGCCGGCACGCAGCCGAAGACCCACAAACTCCAGAAGAAACGCCGTAACCCCTTCGAACTCCAATATCTGCACATAACTCCATTAAAATGATAGGTCTGGAGCGACGCCACCATCGTATCGGCAATAATATACCTGCCTCATCAGGGGACGATCTTCTCGCTTCCTTCGCCTCTCAGAGTTCGATTCATAGCGGCTTTGGGGGAAAGTCAGAGCCTATTGCGGCCTTTGAACGGTTCAGACTAGAGTGAACTATGCGATTCTTGCGGAACGAATACTTCTGGCTTTCTGTCGGCAGCATTGCCCTCCTCATTTTGGCTTCATTCTCCCATAGCTTCTGGATGGGGGTCATGGCGACGTGCGTTCTCGCTGTCGTCTGGTATGCGGTCGATCATCAAAAGAACCCAGGACCACCACGCGGATTCAAGACTCGATATATGGATTATGAAACTGGAGAATTGCGCACAGAAGAGAACGACTCCAAAACACTACGACCGGAAGAATAGGGCTTCCAATGCTCTCCTACGGACTTGCCACCGCTCAAATTCCTCAAACTGCTTTGAACGCAGCATACAGCGTCCTTCGTCGTTGAGGCCGACATCGTAAACCGCTGTCTCATTCGTTAAGTCAGAAATAACAGTGATCGCATCTTCGCTCAATTCAAATCTTACCGTGGGCCGAATCGCCTCTTCTCGATGCACCAAAAAGGCATCCCCTGCGCCAGTCTTCGTTATCTCAAAAGGACGCTTGGTATTTGACGTATGAAGTTCAGCATTCGCCAGCTTGACATCTTCTTCCACGTCTCGGTAAAGTTCCGCAAACACCTTTCTCAAGGAGCACGCCGCGCGAGCTTTTACCCAGTTCAACTCTTGTGGTACTTCTCCCATGCTCCAATTATCCACACTTCATAATCGCATTGCCATAAGAAAATGCCGCCCTCACGGAGCGGCCTTCTTTCTCTTGCCTCTTCAAGTTCCCTTTGTAGCGGCTTTGGGACGGTTTGGAGTGTGGTAGTCTAAGCCCAACATAGAAAACCCGCCCTGCAAGGCGGGTATGTCTACCGTTCATTGAGATGTAGCGGGCGCTAGTCTCCCTAAGCGAATATTACCGCAGGAGGTTTTGTGTGTCTACGAAAAAGGTTCGCGGAAGTGCCGCCCGCACCATCGAAGAGCGTCTGAGACAATTGGTTATTCCGACAGATTTCTTCTCTACAGTTCCATTGAATAGGAAACCAAAAGAAAAATCTGCGAGTAAGGGTAGAAGAAAACTGGCTTCTTCGCAGGGTTCAGCCCGATAGCTTTGCCCTTGCGATAACCAAACAGTCAGCTCTATCATACCGCGCTATTCCGAAACACGTTGGGATATTCTCTCCATGAACAGCTTTACGTTCACCAGCATCACCTTTGCGTTCTTCGGGTCGAACGTCCCACGAGCATGCGCCGTATAGTTCCTCCACGCATCCTTAGTCACCCCTAGAAAACTAACCGCTTGTGAATAGAACTCCTGCTGGTCCTTCCAATCTGGCATGGACTTCCATGCTGGGTCGCTTCCCATCCCACGTATCTTGCTCTCCAACTGGTCGATTGCTGGACCCCAATTCGTGTGTGAGAAGCTGAATCCAAACACTTTGCCGAGAGCAACGAGGGCAACTTCCAAAACCCGCATTAGGTGGAATACCGATGCCGTTGGGCGGTCTAGGGCGTAACAAGTATGAGATTCCCGAACGTCGTACCATATCGACGGAAAAGCAGAGGATACATCTGGACCAAAGGCATCAACCGGCTCATAAAACTCCGCCTCTGATTTGGGAACATGCATAAAAAGAACATTCGCCATTGAGTCGTAGATTCGATCTTTCAATTCAGTAATCTGGTGCCGAATGTCCCCTAGTGTCATGTCCCGCTCAAGACGCCAGATAAACCGCTTCGCATGTGAAACCGCGTGCTCTAGGTCGATCTCTTCACAATGCTTCTGAATCTCGATTACCCAAACGGTTACGTGGTTCCTGGTTTCTAGACTCACCTTTTCATCGCTACTGGGTTGCGTACAATCTGGGTTAAGCGCCTTCTCAATTTGGGCCGGGAGTATCCCGAGCAGATTGCCAATGAGATAGAAGTTTCGGGCTGAGAACTTTTCCATTTCCCACCAGGAGATAAGTCTAAAGCAGCCCTCCCTCCATGGGGGGATGTTTTTGGCTGGATGATGGTCAAATCCTTCAAAGATGGAGTCAGTTAGCATTCGGCACCCCCTGTTGAGGCTTGATGAGCCAAGTATGTTTTTGCCATCGTATCCTGTTGAAAAGAAGTTACTTCTTTACAGAATACGGGTGGTGGTGGGTAGGCACCAGGATGAGAAGTAAGCGTGGGTCTCCCGGACCGCCAGGGGATCTATCCTGTCAACAGTGCACCGCGCACGTACACTGGCGCTGCCAAGTTGAAAGAGGAGCGACCCCATGCCCGACACCCCGCCAGCCCGCCTCGTACTGACCACCACGGCCAACCCCGAAGAAGCCGCGCGCCTGGGCCGCACTCTGGTCGAGGAGCGGCTGGCGGCTTGCGCTACGCTGATTCCGGGTGCGCAGTCGATCTATCGCTGGAAGGGCGCGGTCGAGGGTGCGGCCGAAACGCTGCTGCTGCTCAAGACCGGCGAGGCGCGGCTTGCGGCTCTGGAGGCGCGGCTGCATGAGCTGCATAGCTACCAGACGCCGGAGTTTCTGGTGCTGCCGGTGGAGGCGGCGAGCCGGCCTTATCTGGAGTGGCTTCAGGAGAGCTTGCGGAAGGGTTGACCGCGCACAACCGCGAAGCCGACTCCCAGGTAAACCCGCGGACCCGGCTCGGCGTCCAACGGACAGGGGAGAATCTTGGAGAATCGATTTCGGTGCCCGTGCTGCGGTTTGAAGACGCTGGAGGCGCCTGGCGCCTTGGCCCTGTGCCCGGTCTGCTGGTGGGAGGACGACGGGCAGGAGGATGGGGATGCCTGCGAGGTGCGGCTTACGGTCAATGGCGCTCTGAGCCTGGCTGAGGCTCGCGCGCACTATGCCCGCTGCGGCGCGGCCGATCCGCGTTTTCTGCCTTACGTTCGCAAGCCTGTGGGGGCGGAACTCTGATAGATTGTTCCAGCCAGAATATAGAGTGGGGGTGTCCCTTTGCGGCTTAACAGGCTGCGGAAAAAGGGCTATTCGGAAGTTGCAATCACCATTGAGCGTAGCAGGGGCTAAAGCCCAACGTTGATATGATTGGCTTTATCGGCCCGACTAAAGTCGTGCCCTG
>CAZDYU010000006.1:0-66518 GCA_964509755.1 uncultured Occallatibacter sp.
TCGGAAACAAAACTTCAACCAGACTGTTTACACAAAAGACTGGACACTACCCAGGGCTCGGGCTTTTTCTGCAACTCGGATGTCAAGAAAATTACAAATGCGATTGCCCTGCCTCTCCGCCTGACCCATTGCAGATATTGATTCTATCTATTTACTATCAATAGCTGGTTCAGAAAGTTGCGCGCTGCTCTTCCTGTATCGGAGCATCTTAGGTGTCGAATGGCTAAGAAAAGCACGACCAGATCTGTTCCGCCAAAGAAGCTCACCGACTTCATAGAGGAATTTGCGCGATTTTATTCCGGCTCCGCCCATTTGAAATGCTATCGCGGCCAGCGCAACGCCTCGTGGCCGATCGTAGCAGGCATATTCCGGACGGAGTTCAAAGGCCTTCTTGAAGATGAGAAAAGGGCCGTTCGGAAAATGATCTCAGTTCAGCCTCATGAGTTTGCGCCAGACGAAACCATGTTCGATAAGCTCGTCCGGATGCAGCATTTTGGACTTCCCACTCGGTTGCTGGATGTTTCGCGGAATGCACTGGTGGCGCTCTTCTTTGCAGCCGACCCAGGCCCAACTGGTAGTGAACCGAGTGACGGCAGAGTGACTGCTTTCAAAATTCCGCCACAACTCGAAAAGCATTATGACAGCGACTCCGTGAGTTGCATTGCCAATTTGGCTAATATGACTTCTGAAGAAAAGGATGAGATTTATCAATCAATTGTGTGCAGGATTCGCCTGATGGAATCGCTGAAAGGAGATCTATCGAACGCCGAGAATATCAAAAAATTCAACAAAAATAGCGTCATAGAACGGCTACTTCAATTTATCAGAACTGAGAAACCATACTTCCAGCCGATTATGAACCCTGTAGACTTGATTGTGCCGTATTATGTTCATCCCAAGATGAGCAACAGGCGAATTCTGGCGCAATTTGGCGCATTCATCCTTTACGGTTTTGATCCGCCCAAGAATAGGTTTTTTCCATACCAGATTGAAGAAACGCAATTCGTTGTTCCGAAAGGCGAGAAGAGCGGTATTCGAGAGGCGCTCGGCAATATTGGCATCGACGAAAGCACACTTTTCCCGGAAATCGACAAGGCTGCATCCCGGATCGAGAACGATTACAAGACGAGGGAGAGAATCGGCTGAAAGCTAGCTTGCGAACTACCAAGAGCGGCCATTTAAGCACAGACCCCGAGGAGCGGCGGAATGCTCCGGCCTTTCAAACTTCCACGGCGACGCATTTCGTTGTGTTTAGAGTTTCCGCCATTTGTCCCTGCCCCCGACGTTGGTGTCACGGACGCGCTCAACGTGAACGGAGGCATCTGGGTGCATCTGGCGAGCCCGCTCGATGGCTTCAGCTTGGGTCCGGCGGACTGCGCTGGCCCTTTCCGAACCTGGTATTCTCACCGCGTAATCCCCCTGCTCGCGCCTTTCGATATACACCGCATTCGTGGCCATGCAACCCCTCCTTCCTTGCGAGTAGAATACACCAAAAAACACCGCTGGCACCACATTGAGCTCGCCGGGGACATTCGGCGATCCGGACTGTTTTTCGAAGTGGAGGTCGGCCAAAAGGTTGTCGATGCTGCCGACCTCAACTAGTTCGCCGCGCGGTCTTCATGGCGTCCACGGTTTCGGCGTTGGGCAGCAACGGCTCGGAGACCAGTGCGCACTGGGTCGTGGTCCGTACCGGTTTTGAGTTTTCAAATCGATCCAAGATTCTCACCCCAGCGGGTTCTTGGCCCGCAACTCCGCCACAATCTCCGCCGCCGCCACGCGCGCTTTATCCGCCTGGTCTGGCGGAAAGCTGATGGCGCCTACGCGGGCATGGCCGCCGCCGCCGTAACGCTCGCAGATGGCGGCCAGATTCGTCATTTTGGCAGGGTCGGCCTTGGTCCAGGGATTGGAGCCGACCGAGACCTTGGTGCGGAAGCTGGACTTGGACAAGCCGATGGCATAGGTGGCCCGTGGGTAGAGATAGTAGGGAATGAATTTATTGAAGCCTTCGAGCGGATGGTCGGTGATGTCAAAGAAGATGGTGCCGTCCCGCTCTTCGGCGCGGCTGCGGATCAGGGCCAGCGATTCCAGGTGACGCTCCAGCAGCGGCGGCAGCAGATCGGCCACAAAGGGCTGGCTAAGCACCTCGGCCAGCGGCAGCTCGGTGAGCAGCGGAATCAGGCGCGGAATGAATGCCGGATCCTGGATCGACTCGATAATCAGCGTCAGCTTCATCGCGGGCGCGGCCATTTCAACGGCGGATTCGGGACTCTCGTACTTGGCTCCATCGACAATGTTGGCCCAGTGAATCAGCTCGGTGACCGGCTTGGTGTCAAACCCGAATTGTGTCGCCGCGATGTGCGCCAGAAAGCTGGTGCAGGAGGTGTAATCCACGTCGAGAAACTTGTGCTTGCCGCACTCCGGGTCCTGCTTGCAGGCCAGGTAGTGCTGCTGATCCTCAGCAGTAAGAAAGGCTGAGAGGTGATGGTCAAACCACCATGTGATGCGCGGCGAGGCGGAATACTTGAAATCGACGATCGCATTTTCATCGCCGCTGAACTCGCTCTCATCAAAGAGCGCGCCGGCGCGATGCACCAGACCGTGGTAATCATAGCTTGCGCCCGCGGTGATGCACTCGCGGTGGAAGCGGGTAAAGAGCGAGGCCGAGCAGGCTCCGTCAAAGCATTTGTCGTGATAGAAGACGCGAACCCGCAAAGTTTTATTCCTCCCCGGACGGAAAAAAGCTGAATAGCCGGAACTGTTAAGGATCAAGGGAGCGGCTGATTCTGTCAAGGCGGCGGGAGTAGATTCTGAGGGCATCACCCATCTTCAATCAAAGAACACCCGTGGATTCAGGGCGCCCGCAATCTCCTTGCAAGCCAACATAATACGGCGTATTATGTTGTATTATGAATACCGCCCGCACCATTAGTTTTCGCATTAGCCCAGAGAAGGTGGCCCAACTGGACCTGATCGCCAAGGCCATGGACCGCGACCGCAGCTATCTGCTCAATGAAGCCGTGGAGAGCTACCTCAGCGAGCAGCGGCGCTTTGCCGCGATGGTCGAGGAAGGGCGGGATGACATCCGCGGCGGGCGCACCTTTACTCAAGAAGAGGTGGAAGGCCTGGTGGGTGAGTGGGAGCGCGAGGCTCTGAGTGTAGCCCAATGAGGGTAATCTGGTCTGCCGCCTCAGTAAGGCTCCTTCAAGAGATTGTTGACTACCTAAAGGGCGATAGCGCTGCGGGGACCGTGACCACGCGAGGCAGAATCCTGGAGACTGTGAGGCGTGTCGGACAGATGCCTTACTCCGGGCGAATTGGCCGCGTGGCTGGAACGCGAGAAGCAGTGGTTCCGCGGACGCCGTATATCGCGGTATACGATGTCTCCGCGCACAAAGTAGAAATACTTGGAATCTGGCATGGAGCCCGTCAGTGGCCTGATGCCTTCTAACTCCGGAACTATCCCACCGGCCCTGGCGTAGAGTATCTTTCCAGCAGGACAATTCCCAGAGGAATCTGTTTCATCTTCCAAGGAGACAACATGGAGCCCGAGCTTCAGCCCACACTGCCAGAGGCGCCCGCCGTAGTGCCTGCCCCAGAGTCAGCACTTGAGATTGTACGGGAACCCACTCTTGCCCCTGAGGCATTTGCCCAACTCAAGGAGCCATGGGAGACGCGCGCCATTCGCTGGACGCTCTTTGGCGGCCAGGGGTTGCGCGCCGGCTGGTCGGTGCTGGCGTTCGTGCTGATTAGCGGACTATTGGCCGCCGCCGTTGGATTCGTATTTATCAAGCTGCATCTTGTCGATCTGGGTAAAAAGGTCGAATTTACTGCCTCGGCGGCCTTCTTTGAAGAGTTGACCAACTTTCTTCCTTTGTTGGGGGCGGCATCGCTGATGGCGCTGATCGAGCGCCGGCGCAGTCTTCTTGCTTACAACCTGATCGGTCCGCGGAGCGTTCCGCACTTTCTCAGCGGCCTGGCGGCGGGCTTTGTCTTGCTCAGCGCACTGGTGGGCGCACTGGCCTGGGGAGGCTGGCTGCACTTTGGGCCCGTGGCGCTCTCTGGGGCGCAGATTTATAAATTTGCCTTGATGTGGGGCGCGGTTTTTCTTTTGGTGGGCTGTTTTGAGGAGGGATTCTTCCGCTGCTACCTGCTCTTTACGCTCACCCGCGGCATCAATTTCTGGTGGGCGCTGGGCACGGTGGGCGCGGCTTGCGCCTGGCTGGTAGTGCGCAGCAAGGGAAATGGCGTGTGGGGCGTCTATGTCATCGCTCTGCTGGGGCTTCTTCCCTGCTTGTGGCTGCATCTGAAGAAGGCGGAGGGCGCGGGCTTCTGGCAGGCTACGTGGGTCACATCGACGATTTTCGGATTCATTCATACGACCAACGACGGCGAAAACTGGATTGGCATCTTTGCCGCGGCCCTTGTCGGCGTGGTCTTCTGCGTCAGCATACGGGTAACTGGCTCGGCCTGGTGGGCTATCGGCTGCCACGCCTCCTGGGATTGGGCGCAGACCTACTTCTACGGCACGGCAGACAGCGGCATGGTTGCCACGGGGCATTACATGACCTGCGCGCCTACCGGCAATATATTCTGGAGTGGCGGCACGGACGGGCCTGAGGGCAGTGTGCTGGTGATCGGAGTTCTGCTGCTGATGCTGGCTGCGCTGCTGGTGCTTTACGGACGCAGGAAACCTGTTCTTTCTACTCTGGATCGGGCTATCGGGTAAGTGGATGCGGCCTTGGCTCAATCGGGCCGGCTAGGGTTCTGCGTGAGCAGTTGGGGCCGCAGGGGCCGCTGGGCATACTCTGCACACTGAGCTGCTCCCGATGAAGACAGGGGTTGGTTGAGGTTTGTGCTATCCCACCCATTTCGCGATGAAACCGCGGAATGGATGGGCGCCCAGCATTTGTGGCTTGTTCATCTTCGAACGCAACTGACGCGGCAAGCCGGGCTGCACGGGATGACAGATCATTTTGTACACGAAGATTGAATTCGGAATACTAGTTTCTTCTGTTCAGCTTGGAGAGCAGACGGAGAATTTCAAGATAGAGCCAGACCAGGGTTACGATGATTCCGAAGGCTCCGTACCACTCCATATACTTGGGCGCGCCGGCTTGGACGCCACGTTCGATGAAGTCGAAATCGAGCACCAGATTCAGCGCGGCGATGGCAACAACAAAGAGACTGAATCCGATTCCGATGAAGCCGCTGCCGTTGATAGCTGCAAACTGAATGCCGAAGAGTCCGAGCAGCATCTCAATCAGATAGAGAAGGCAAATGCCGCCGGTGGCGGCGACAATGCCCATGCGCAGCTTTTGCGTCACGGGAATCAGGCCGGAGCGATACGCCACCAGCAGCACAAAGAGCGTGCCGAAGGTGAGTCCGACGGCTTGCATCGCGATGCCGGGATAGCGCAGATCGAGAAAGGCGGAGAGGCCGCCGAGGAACAAGCCCTCCAGCAGCGCATAGATGGGCGCGGTGACTGGCGACCATTCTTTTTTGAAAGTGGTAACGATGGCGACGATGAATCCGCCAAAAACACCGAGGAGCATCCACGGGGCCACGTCGGCCATATCGCGCGATTGAAGAAAAAGCCGCCAGGTATAAACAGCCGTCGCGATGGCGCACAGCAGCAGAATGCCGGTCTTGTTCACCGTGCCGTTGAGCGTCATCTGCGTGGACTCGTCCACAAAGCCGCCGTAGCGCGCGCCGGGAAGATTCTCAAAGGTCTTGCCATTCAATGCCGGATTCGATGTCTTGAACAGTGCCATGTTTTTCTCCCTTGGGTAGCACCGGTTTTTGGGGCCGGAGTGCGTAAATCCCTGCTTCAATTTTAGATCAGGCCAAGCGGCGCCGGCCATGAAAGACTGTTTGAATGCAGTGGAAGCCATTCATTTTTCGCGGGGAAGTTTACCAGCTCAATCATCTGCGCCACCGTTCCGTAATCTATGAGCAGCCGGCAAAAAGAGACGTTCCCGCGAGGTTCTACAGAGTCGATGTTACCTTCGGTCTGCATTGTTTTACACGCGGCAGAAGCCAGGATTCACCGCCAGAAAATGAAATGCTGTATGGGGATGATCGGGAAACTCGAATCTTTGACTTTGTTCGCTACGAATTGTCAAAACGGCTGCCGGAGATTATTGAAGGACTGGGGCAGCGCAAGTGCTACCACACAGGCAAGGGGAATTTTTTCTCTGTCGAAATCATTCAGGAAAACGGAAGGGTGATCGAATACGACATCTTCTTTGTAGCCTCCCGCTCCTCCTTGAAGGGCAAAATTAATTTAAGCGTTCAGAGCGCGTATATTCGCGACGCGGAATACGCTTCAAGCCGGCCGGTCAAAAAGCCCATAGGCTTTTTTGTGATCCTCTTCAATACGTTGAACAACAAACCGATCCATACGCCTCAATAGCAGAAAGGGCTCCTTGCGGAGCCCCTTCTGCCAATCAATTAATCGGACCTCTTGAATATCCCTACGCTTGGGTGGGGGCCATTTCTGGCGGGATCAACGCGCGGCTTGCGCCGTTCCGTTCATACGCTGACAAACTCAAGTATATACCTGACCGCCAAAGAATCAAGAGAGAATCAAGCAGCATCCTTGGGCGCGAAGACCGGAACCGGCCCCCCCGCCGTCAATGCACCGCCGTAGTGCCCTCGCCCGCGCCGGGCTTGTTGCGGCTGAGCAAAAAGGCCAGCCCCACCAGCATCACCGACATCCACGAGAGTTCCATATAAACATCCTGGTAGCCCTGCACCTGCGCCTGCCGGTAAAGCTCGTTGTAGATGTTGGCCAGCGCCATGGCTTTGCCGTTGGGCCCGCCAAAATGGCTGCCGAAAAAGCCGGTCATCGTCTGCACATGCTGCTGGTAGGCGCTATTGGCGGAGGTCATCGCGTTTTGCAGATGCTGCTGGTGCCAGAGGGAGCGGCTGGTGACCTGCGCGTTGGTGATGGCGATCAGAATGCTGCCGCCGATATTGCGGACAAAATTAATCAGCCCCGCAACTTGGTTGCTCTGCTCCTTGGGCATGCCCACGTAGGCCGCTGTGGTGATGGAGATGAAGCAGAAGGGAATCGGCATCATCTGGATGACGCGCAGCCAGGAGGCCGCCGGGAAGGTCATGTCGAGCGTGGTCGCGCCGGCCGCATAGCGGAAGGTGAGCACAAACAGAGTGAAGCCAGCCATCGCAAGGTAGCGCGCGGCCACTTTGCCGGTGGCGTAGCCGGCCATGGGCATCACGATCAGCAGCACCACGCCGCCCGCGGTCAGCGCCATGCCGGCCGTGGTTGCGTTCCAGCCCAGCAGTTGCTGCATAAACTGCGGCTGCAGGACGGTGTTGGCGTTCAGCACGCCGCCCACCAGCGCCATAAGGAAGCAGCAGATGGCAAAGTTCTTGTAGCGGAAGAGACGGATATTGATGATCGGATTCTTGTGGCGCAGCTCCCACCAGACCAGCGCCATGATGCCTCCCACAAAGAGAAACGCAAACAGGCAGATGAAGCCGGAGGAGAACCAGTCGTTCTCTTCGCCCTTGTCGAGCATGATTTGCAGGCCGCCCATGGCGATGGTGAGAAAGCTCAGGCCCATGTAGTCGATCTGGCCAAGACGCCTGCGGTCGGCCTTGATCCACGGCGGATCGTCCACCAGGCGGCTGACCAGATAGAAGGCGAGAATGCCGACGGGAATGTTAATGAAGAAGATCCAGCGCCAACTGAAGTTGTCGGTGATCCAGCCGCCCAGCGTGGGGCCAATGGAGGGGGCGAGCACGGCGACCAACCCGTAAAGCGCAAAGGCCTGGCCGCGCTTCTGCGGCTCAAAGCTGTCGGCCATGATGGCCTGCGCCATGGGCTGCATTCCGCCGCCGCCCGCGCCTTGCAGCACGCGGCAGATCAGCAGAATCGGCAGCGAGGGCGCCGAGCCGCAGAGAAAGCTGGAGACGGTAAAAATGACGATGCAGAGAAGAAAGAAATTGCGGCGGCCCATGACGCTGGAGGCCCATGCGCCGATAGGCAGGACAATGGCGTTAGAGACCAGATAGCTGGTCAGAACCCAGGTTCCCTGGTCGGTGGACGCGCCCAGCGAGCCTGCGATATGCGGCAGGGCGACGTTGGCAATCGAGGTGTCGAGCACTTCCATGAAGGCGGCCAGAGCGACGGTCGCGGCAATGATCCAGGGATTGACGCGGGGCTTCCACGGCGCGCCGGGAGCAAAGCTCTGCGTAACTGCGGGCGCCACAGTGGAAGTGGTTTCTCCGGGCGTAGCGGGCTCGAAATCGGGCAAAAACGGCTCCTTGATACTTCCGATCTTCTAGTGTGCGGTCGGGGTTGCGCGGTTTGGTTGAAGGCGAATGCTGGTTTTGACTCGGGCGGGGGAAGTGATCGCCGCACGGCTCTCAAAATGGGTCTTCTGTCCTGCTCTCTGGTTAGATTCGCTTTGCGGCTGCCGGGGTTCAACTGTCTGACGTTACCGCGGTGCCGTGAGTTGCCGCGGGGATGAATTCTCCCGCTATGCGGCCTTTGGCGCGCGCCAGCCTACCAGCGCAATCGCCAGCGCCACGCCCTGCATGGCGACGATAAATGCCACGCAGGCCGGCCACTTGCCCAGCGCCCAGAAGGCTCCGGGCAGGACGCCGGCGGCGGTGCCGCCGATGTAATAGCAGGTGAGGTAAAGCCCGGCGGCGGTGACGCGCGACTCGGCCGGAGCGGCGATGCGCAGATGGCTCTGCGAGGCGGTCTGCGCAATGAAGACGCCGCTTGAGAGCAGCGCAAGACCCAGAATAATGACGGCGAGCGAGCCGGAGAGCGTCAGCAGCACGCCGATCATCGAGCAGGCAATGGCTCCGCCGATGCCGGCGCGCAACCCCACGCGCGTGATCAGAAAGCCCGCGGCGGGCGTGACGACAAGGCCGATCAGATAAACAAAAAATAGCGAACTGAGCGCGGCGGTCGAAAGATGAAAGGGCGCATCGGCCAGGTGAAAGGTGATCCAGGTAAAGACGCCCACCAGCGAGAAGAGGACGTTGAAGCCCACGGCGAAGGTCGCCACCAGACGGCGGCGTTTGAAGAGCACCAAAATCTCAGAGAGGCGCGTGCCGGTTTTGCCGGCTTTGGGTAGCCGGGTTCCGGCGGGCAGCCACGCAGCCACGGCAGCCGCGCCGGCCAGGGCAGCCGCGCCCAGCACAAGAAAGCTCACGCGCCAACTGAACCAGCTAGCCAGGTAGCCCGACGAAATCCGCCCCATGAAGCCGCCCAGCGCGGTTCCGCTGACGTAGAAACTCATAACCAGTGGCAGCCGCTGCGGCGGCCACTCTTCGCCGATATAGGTGACCACAAGCGCAATGATTCCCGGTACGCTGATGCCCTGCAGGAATCGCCAGAAGATCAATTGCGCAAGCGATGTGGAGGTAGCGGCCAGCAGCGTGGGCAGAGCCACGCCGGCCAGCGAGGCCACGATGACCTGCTTGCGCGGCAGCCGCTCGGCAAGAGAGCCAAAGACGGGCGCGGCAAGCGCCACGCCCAGCGTCGCGGCGGAGACCGTCATGCCCGCGCCGGTCTTTGAGGCATGAAAGCTGCGCGTCAGCAGCGGCAGCAGAGGCTGGGTGCAGTAGAGCTCCAGAAAGGCGCAGACGCCGCAGAGAGTAACGGCCGCCGCGGCCAGTGGACTGGGTGAGATGCGCTCCGGTTGTGCGGGATGCTCCATTCATTAGGATAAGCGATGGCGCTTCGCGTTGTTCCGCGGAGAAGGATGGAAGCCGGCCAGTGGAATTTGATTGGCGGCTGACCGGCACTCGCTGGTATAGTATTCGCAATCCTATTCTCGATAGTTCTTGCTGATGAATGCGCACTTCGAACGCGGGAAGAGAGATGTCTGTGTATGAATGTCAAGGTTTCCAGCCAGTTGTTCCTATTTGCGGCCGTGGTGACTATTCTCTTCGCAACAGCATCGAAGGCCTCCGCCGCGCCAGCGGCAACCACCACCACCTTGGCGATGAGTTCAGGCGGCAACACCGTAGCCTCGGGCGGGTCCATAGCCAAAGGCAGCGAGCTTACGCTCACGGCCACGGTGACCTCAGGCTCGACAAAGGTGACCGTTGGGCAGGTGAATTTCTGCGATGTCTTCGTGACATATTGTACGGACATCCATATCCTCGGCACGGCGCAACTGACCAGCGCGGGAACGGCGACGATAAAATTTCACCCTGGCCTCGGCGATCATAGCTACAAAGCGGTTTTTGCGGGAACCCCCAACGGATCCACGCCGTATGCGGGCAGCACATCGAACACTGTAACGTTCACAGTAACCGGCATTTTCCCTACCACCACGACCATCACTTCGAGCGGCAGCGCGGGCAACTACACGCTGACGGCTGAAGTAACCGGAACCGCATCCGTCCCATGGCCGTCCGGGACAATCTCATTCTTGGATACCAGCAACGGCAACCTCTCGTTGGGGACAGCAACCCTGAAAGCAATCAGCTCGACCGTTAGCTTTGCGAATTACAACAGTCTATCTCAAGGTTACGAACCCACTGCCCTCGTAGTGACAGACTTCAACGGAGACGGCATTCCCGATTTGGCCGTATTGTCTGTCAATAGCCTAACGATCCTTCTTGGCAATGGCGATGGGACGTTCAATCGCACAAACACAGTAATTGATATAGATGCCCATTCCATCGCGGTAGGTGATTTCAACGGGGACGGCATTCCCGACTTGGCTGTGACGATCCCTCAGGCCAACTCCAACAATGTGGAGATTTTTCTTGGCAATGGCGATGGGACGTTCACGGGAGTAAACCAAATCCTGGTGGTGATCAATACTCCGGGGCCCGTGGCGGTAGGAGATTTCAACCGGGATGGTTTTGCCGACCTGGCCGTAGTTGGTGGCGATTCAATAACTGTATTTCTTGGCAATGGCGACGGAACCTTTACGACAGCCGCCGGGACTCCAGCGGTGGGCATGTCACCATCCTCTATCGTCGTAGGAGATTTTAACGGGGACGGAATCTCCGACCTGGCCGTTACAAACGCCTGCGGCAACAGTTATCCATGCAGCGACGTCGGCACAATGACCATCCTCCTGGGCAACGGGGATGGGACGTTTACGGCGACCTCCGAGACCCCATCGGCTGGCGACTCGCCCGTTTTTGTTGCCGTAGGAGACTTCAACCGGGACGGCAACCTGGACCTGGCTGCATTAGACTCCACCGCCTCACTTGGTGCAACGAATGGCGCGGTAACGATTCTTCTGGGCAACGGAGATGGAACCTTCAAGACAGTGGCAGTTAGTCCAGCGACGGATATCGAACCCGTATCCATCGCAGTCGGGGACTACAACGGGGACGGGATTCCGGATATTGCTGTTGGGTCAAACAATGATGAATATCTTAAGATTCTCCTCGGCAATGGAGATGGAACATTTGTCGAAACTGCCGCGGATTCTGGAGCGTATCTTACCTCGGGATGCGTCGTGGCTGCTGACTTCAACGGGGATGGTTTGGATGACATTGCAACTACCTATGAGAGCGGAAGCACCCCAACCGCCATGGTGTCGGCGCTACTATCCCAGGCGGTTGGGTCCGCAACGGCCACAGCGACCGGGATTTCGCCCATTGGCGTTGGAACGCATCAGGTAGATGCCAGCTTTCCAGGAGATACCATTTACAACGGTAGCCTCTCTACTACTATTGGTCTGATTGCGACCGGCTTTGCCATTACCGGCACAACGGTCTCCGTGGCCCCCGGCGCAACCGCCTCGAACATGTCCACGATCACCGTGACACCATCCGGAAACTTCACTGGCAGCGTCACGTTGACAGCAAAAATCACCAACAGCCCGAGCGGCGCTCAGTATCTGCCCACACTCGGCTTCGGCTCGACCAGCCCGGTGAACATTACCGGTACTAGCTCGGGCACAGCCACGCTGACCATCTTAACCACGGCAGCTACCAGTGCGGGCTTAACTCATCCCAAGCTTCCCGGCGTTCCATGGTATGTGCCGGGCAGCGCCATTCTGGCTTGCGCTTTACTTTTCGGTGTCCCAAAGCGGCGGCGCGGATGGCAGACGATGATTGGAGTGCTGGCGCTCTTTGTGGCTCTCGCGAGCGGTATGATGGCGTGTGGTAGTGGAGGCGGAACGGGCGGCGGAGGCGGCGGAGGCATTTCCGGCACCACGGCCGGAACCTACACGATCACCGTTACCGGCGTGTCAGCTTCGACCACGGCTATCGAAACCGGCACGGTGACCCTGAATGTGCAGTAACCTGCTCACGAATCAAGCGGTCCTCGAATCTAAATGGCGGTAAAGTTGAGCGAATCTTCAGCCTATCAACAAAAGCGCGCCTTCCGCGCCCATACTGGTAACAGTCAGCCGGGAGCGGATACTGCGGAACTCAAGGCAACTGAATTCTACTCAGGAGATGCGAACGATGAGGATGCAAATGAAGTGGATGCGGTCAACGCTTCTACTGGTTGGATCTGCGGCGCTCTGCGGCGCGCAATCCTACGCGCAAACGGATGTGGCGTTGAGTATCTACGGGGCCTTCAACGGGACCACTACGGCGAATGGAGTCACGCAGAGTCCTTCCAATGCCGCCGGCGGGCTGCTGGAGGTGCGGCATATCTCGCATCCCTGGCTGGGCTATGAAGGCACCTACTCCTTCAACCGCGCCAACCAGACATACAGATACACCAGTCCGCCGTCTTGCCTCGCTGGTAGTACTGAACCTTGCGGCCTGCAGGCAGTTTCAGCCAATGCGCACGAGTTGACCGGCGATTGGATTGCGTCCGTCAAAGTCGCCAATCTGCGCCCCTTTGCGCTCGCTGGCGGCGGCCTCATCTTCGATGTCCCCAGCAGCGGACAGAGCACCAGCACCACCTCCAAGCCGGTCTTCGTCTACGGTGCCGGATTGGATTGGGGCCTACTGCCGCATATCGGCCTGCGTTTCCAATACCGCGGCAACCTCTATAAAGCGCCGGACCTGACATCGCTTTTCACCTCGACCGACAAGTTCACGCACACCGCGGAACCGATGATTGGCGCATACCTCCGTTTCTGATCGTCGGGCTGAGGTAACGGGCACCCCATCCTTGCCGTTGGCATTCTGAACGGAGCGCAGCGAAGTCGAAGGATCTGCGTCTCGGTTGGCTGCGACTAGGGTGGGATGTCAGGAATTCCCATTTTCAGCAACAGCGAAAATGCGATAGAAAAGCCGCGAGCCTCAGCTATTCTGTGAGTGCGGGCCAGGGTTCGTGTGTCCAATTGGCTCGGTTGGGGGATAGCTTTGTATCAGGGCACGGCTTTACAGACTGCGGAAAAACCCAATCGAAGTCCTGTAATGTATCAGGGCACGACTTCAGTCGTGCCGCAAACGCCACAAAATAAAGGCTGGGCTTTAGCCCCTGAGGAAGAGCCGGAAGAGGTCAACGGAAGTAAGCAGGCGCTCCTCAATGGCGAGAAGATAGTCAACCTCGATGCGCGGAATCTGGCGTGGAAAAGAACCCGCGAAAGCGGACAAACCGCCTACGTTATCCGCGATGTGTTGATCGCAGGTGTCTCCGTGTGCGTCTTTGATGTCGGCTACAATGCCTATTCTCATCACCTCCCGTTAGGTAAGGTATTCTTGGCCTCTATAATCCCGATACTATTCAGCGTTTTTGGAGGGTTCATCGGTGGAATTCTGGGATGGAATTCCAACGAGAGCCGATACCAAAAAGCGCTCGCACAGGATTCTTCGACAAATGAGATCCTGATTGGTATGTTTTAGCCAAATTGCAGCGAGGCAACAATGGCAACATCAGAACTTTCGAATTCACGCGCAACCACCAAAGTCCGCCCCCACCAAACCCAGAACGAGGCCCTGCTCTTCGAAAAGTCCTCGCCCGGCAAGCGCGCCTACAAGCTGCCGCCGCTGGACGTGCCGGCCGTCGATGCCGCATCCCTGCTCGGCGCGGCCCATCGCACCACCCCCGGCGAGCTGCCCGAACTGAGCGAGATCGAAATCATTCGCCACTTCACGCGCCTCTCGACGTGGAATTACGCGATCGATCTGGGGATGTACCCGCTGGGCTCCTGCACCATGAAGTACAACCCGCGCGTCAACGAATACGTTGCCCGCATCGAGGGTCTGGCCGAGGCGCACCCTTACCGGCCCGTCGCCCTGGCGCAGGGGATTCTGCAGGTCATCGACCTCTTGCAGCGCTGCCTGATCGAGATCACCGGCATGGACGCGATTACGCTGCAACCGGCCGCCGGCGCGCATGGCGAGTTTACCGGCATTCTGCTGGTGCGCGCGTGGCATGAGTCGCAGGGCAATGCGCGCAAGAAGATTCTCATTCCCGACTCGGCGCACGGCACCAACCCCGCCACGGCGGCCATCTGCGGCTACACGGTTGAGAATCTCAAATCCAATGCCGAGGGCGGCATCGATCTCGACGCCCTCACCCGGCAGGTGGACGAAGAGACTGCCGCGCTGATGCTCACCAACCCCTCGACAATAGGGGTCTTTGAGAGCGAGATTCACAAGATCGCCGACATTCTGCACGCCAAGGGCGCGCTGCTCTATATGGACGGCGCGAATATGAATGCGCTGGTGGGCAAGGCGCGGCCCGGAGATTTTGGCGTGGATGTGATGCACCTGAATCTGCATAAGACCTTTTCGACGCCCCACGGCGGCGGCGGACCCGGCTCAGGGCCGGTGGCGTGCAAGAGTTTTCTGGAACCGTTTTTGCCGACTCCGGTGCTGGTGAGGAAAGAAGGGACCAAGGGGCCAGGGAATGAGGGACTGGGGACTAAGCGCGAACTGCGCTGGGAGGTTGACCGGCCGCAATCCGTGGGCCGCGTGCGCGCCTTCTATGGCAATACCGGCATGTTCATCCGCGCGCTGGCCTACATCCTGGCCAACGGGCCGGACGGCCTGCGCCAGACCACCGAAGACGCCGTGCTGAACGCCAACTACATCCGCAAAAAGCTGGAAGACGTCTATGAACTGCCGTACAAGACTGCGTCCATGCACGAGGTGGTCTTCAGCGACAAGCGGCAGGCGGCGCGCGGCGTCAAGACCGGCGAGATAGCCAAGCGGCTGATCGACTACGGCTTCCATCCCTATACAGTCAGCTTCCCGATGATCGTGCACGGCGCGCTGATGATCGAGCCGACCGAGAGCGAGTCGCTGGAGGAGCTGGATCTGTTTATTGACGCGATGCGCGCCATTGCCCGCGAGGTCGAGGAGCAGCCGGAGCTGGTCAAGACGGCGCCGCACTCGACGCGCGTCGCCAAGCTGGATGAGGTGCTGGCGGCGCGCAAGCCTATTCTTCGCTGGCGGCCGGGGACATAGCCTCCGCGCAACTTTCGTGCAATTTCACAGTTTTCGTGAGGCTGATTTTGTGGTGCCCCACCCATTTCACACAGAATATGAAATGGATGGTGCACATAGCGTTTGCGGCACAACTTAACAGGCCGCGGAAAAACTCAATTGGATGAAGGGTACGGGCTTTAGCCCGTACATAACCACTGCTTTATCAACGCCGGCTTTAGCCGCCGAGGGAATTATCAGCCATTTCTGTCGTTAAACTGGCCTTTTTCCGCAGCCTCTTCAGCCCCTGAGGGATGTTTTTCGGGGACTTTGAACCCTTGAATACCCTTTTTCTGCAGCCTCTCAAGTCGTGCCCTTTCAAAACAGAGGCTTACACAGAGGCCCGGGAGATTCCTAGCCTTCTGCGCCGATTTTCCATCCGCTATCCATTTACAAGAACCATCGGTTGGCATGTCCGGCAGCGGCAAAACTTGAGGCAGAATCCGCACTGGGGCGGGGCGAGCTTCCGCAAACGGGATCGCCGGTTCCATTCCTGACAATGCTCTAACCCAGCCCTGTCGCGTTTTGGCACACCTCCTGCATAACCCTTCGGCATGACGGTCTCGGCTGAAGTCACGATCGGGTTGGGCGCAGGCGCGGCGGCGGGCTTTGGCCGGACGCTGGGCCTGACGCGCGGCGCGTCTCAGACCGGCGTGGCGACTCGGGTAGCAAGCGGGGTAGCGGGGCGGAGTCTCTCGCAATCAACTGCGGCTGGGACGGAGAGCTTTGGCGCACGCTGGCAATCGCTTCTGGCCTCAATGGGAACATTGACGGGCTCAACGCTGGACGCCGCCGAAGAAGCCTCGGGCGAGGCGACAGTCGACCAAGGCTCCAGTACCGCGGCAACAATGGCAGCCGCAGGCTCCTCCCAGCCAACCGCGACTGTGAGCACAGGCCAGGCGCTGCAATTGCGGCAGGCAGCCGAGCCGGTGAACGCGGAGAGCGCGGCGAGTGAGAACGGCTCAAGATTGAAATCCTCTCAGGTTGGCGGCTGGTCGGGAGCTTCCACGGCTAGCCCGGCGGATTCAACAGTCTCAGCAGTCTCGGCGGCAAATGCGGAGCAGAAGCGTACCGCGGCCGCGGCGGAGAGCAAGACCGCCAAAAGCTCGCATTCCGATACTTCGACCAACGCGGCGCACACTTCTACGGCCCATGCTTCGATCAACAGTTCACAGAGCAGCGCAGTTGCCATCGCGTCGAGTTTTGCAGTGTTACCGGCTTCCGTGGTTGTTGCGCAGGCCTCGCCATTGCCGGCAACGGCCCACTCGGACGGAGAGGCCGCTGAAACGTCAACGCAATCCTCGCCGCAATCCTCGCCGGCTGTTTTCTCAATCGATGGCTTTTCCGCGGCTCAGTCGAGCGGCATCGCATCGACTGCCAGAGGCCGGCAATCCTTGCCTGGAAAAGAATCGCCTGGGGAAGAATCCAAAGGAAGTGTGGAAGCGGCGCGGCCAGCCGCGGCCCAGAATTCCGGCAGTGAGCAAACAATGGTGCAGCCGCCTCAGCTTGCGGACGCGCCCAGCCTGGGCATTTCATCGACTCAGGGCGCTTCATCGAAATCTGGCAGTTCATCAAGTCTGGACAGTTCATCGAGCCTGGAAAGTTTATCGAGTTTGAAGGCCAGCGCAACCGCATCAACGACGTCGCGGCAAGAGGCGCGGCCGGCTGCCTTGGCGCAAGGCACAATTGGGGGCGAGGTTGAGACGCAGGTCGAAAGCGCTGGCGCGGCGCGTATCTCCGACCAGGCATCTTTGCATACGCCGGCTGCGGCTCGGAGTGGAATTCCACAAGCTGCGACCAGCGCGGTTGCGGCCAGCCAGAATCGGAGTGCAAGCCCGGTGCAGAGCCAGAGCGCCGCGACTGGGCTGGATTCCAGCGTTGAAACCTCTCAAACCTTGGCTTCGAGCCGAGCCGCTTCTCACGCCGTTCCGGTCGCGCAGAGCAGTAATCAAACACCGGCGGTGAGTCAGGATGCAGTGAGCCAGATTCGGGTTCAAGCCTCCGTGCCGGTGCGTGACGCCGCGCCAGTGGCAACGCCAGTCGTGAGCGCGGCTCCCGTGTTTGCCTCCAGCGATGAAGTCTCTCCGGTCCTGGCTGCGGGTTCGCTTTCTTCTCAGAGCCTCTCGCCCGAAGAGAACAGATCCCAGACGGCTGTGACGAACCAGGCTGCAAATCAGATCGCTATGCAGACCCCTCAAAGTTCTCCCGCGGAGAGTGCGTTTTCAGGCCAGGCGCCAGCCGAGTCTTCAAGCCAGCTTTCTTCGCAACTTCCGGCTTCACTCCAGAGCGGAGTTCCAGCGGCTGCGGTGAGCCAGCATTCGGCGCCTGCATATGCGCCGGTCAGTGCTCCGGTCAGTGCTCCGATCAGTGCTCCGATCAACGATGGGACGCCGAGGATGACGCTCGATGAGAGTAATTCTCCCTCTGTCGCTTCCAGTCAAGTTTCGCGGCCAATTGCCGCTTCAGAGCAGAGCGGAGTTCCAGCGGCTGTGGCCAGCCAGCATTCAGCGCCAGCATATGCGCCGGCCAGTGCTCCGGCCAGTGCTCCGGTCAGTGCTCCGGTCAGTGCGCCGGTCAGTGCTCCGGTCAGTGCTCCGATCAGTGCTCCGATCAACGATGGGACGCCGAGGATGACGCTCGATGAGAGTAATTCTCCCTCTGTCGCTTCCAGTCAAGTTTCGCGGCCAATTGCCGCTTCAGAGCAGAGCGAAAATCCAGCGGCTGTGGCCAGCCCGGTTACGATTGCCAGCCCGGCGCAGAGCCCAAGCGCGGCGGCCTTGCCGACCTGGAGCATGGAAACCTCTCAAACTCAGGCATCGACCCAACTTTCTTCGCAAGCCTCTAGTGCATCTCCGAGCCAAGTCTTTGTTCCAACCCAGAGCCAGGCTCAGACAGCGGCGGTGAACCAGAAACCAACGGTAAGTCAGGAACCGGCTGAAGCCTCTGTGCCGATGCGCGAAGCGGCGCAAACAGAGACTCCAATGCGAAGCGATCTTGCGGCGCAAACTCCCATTCCAGCGTCTTCGCTGCCGCCAGCGCCCAGCCAAGTCTCATTGCCGGCAACATCCTCAGCTGGGAGCGGCTCTCAGGCGGCGGCGGTGAGCGAGAATTCGCGTCCAGCGCTTGTGTCGCCCAGCCCCGCGCCGGCAGGGGATGAGGCGCGACCGGTCATGGCGTTCGAGAGCAATTCTGATGCCGGGGTTCAGACTCCACTCGTTTCCCAGACCTCCGATTCATTGTCCAGCAGGGCTCAGACGACGGCCGTGAGCCGGGACGCGTCGCAAGCGCCCGCCCCAGTGCGCGATGCAGCGCAAATGGCTGCGCCGGACAAGATTGCGGCTCCTTTGCCGGCATCCGGCCCAGAAGTTTTTCCGGCAAGCTCTTCATCTGCGAGCGAATCCAACACAGTCGCAGTGAGCGAGGATTCGACCCAAGATCCCGCGCCAGCTATGGCTGCAACGGCTGGGAATGAGGCGCGAACGGTGTCTCCGTCTGCGAGCACGGCTCCCGTGGCTTCGAGTCAACCGGCAACCCAAGCCCCCGATTCATTCCCGAGCAAGATTCAGACGCCGGCAGTGAACCTGGATTCGATGCAAAGCGGACCTCCAGCCCAGAGCGCATCTTCAGTGCCGATTTCCGGCCCAGTCTCTTCTTCGGCAATCTCTCCCGAGCAAGGCGGATCACAGACCGCGGTATTGAGCGAGGATTCGACGCAAGCTCCAGCGCCAGTCAAACCCGCGGAGACAGGGAATGAGGCGCCAATGGCGACGCCGCTTCTGAGCAAGACTCCCGTGGCTTCGAGTCCATTGAATTCGCCAGCAACATTCATCGACCAGAGCAAGGTTCAGACGGCGGCAGTAAACCAGGACGCTCTGCAATCGCCCGCCCCGGCACGCAATGCGGCACAAGCGGCTGCTCCGGTGGAGAGCGAGGCTTCCGCACTGGCTCCAACAGAGACTTCCGCACTGGCTTCGGCACAAGACTCTTCCGAGCCAATCGATGCAAACCAGCAGAGGTTGCAAATCCAGCCGGCAAGCGCGGATTTGGCAAGCGCGGATTCGGCAGGCGCGGATTCGGCAAGCGCGGATTCGATCGACAGTTTGCTTCCGGCCCAAAGCGCTGCTCCGGCGGCAGAGCCGTTGCAGAGCGCCGCGCCCACACAGATTCCCAGCCTGGAATCTGGGCGCAGCCCGGTTGCAACTCAAAGCCAAGGCGCAGCCCGGAATCAGAACGCAATTCCGAGCCAGAGTGCAGCCCGGAGCCCGGAGCCTCCGCAAAGAGGCGCATCCCGGCAAGTGGCTCTTCCGGTCTCGACGGCGGGCCAGAAATCGCTCCCAGCCGCCGCACCAGCGCAGGTTGTAGAGCAGGCGGTTGAAGCCGGGCAGAATCCGGTTCAGACGGTATCGCGCGATCGGAATACAGTTCCGGTCGAAGGTCCGCGGCCAGCCATGAATCAAGCTGCAGTTTTGAGTCAGACTCCGGCTGCGCCCGGCATCGGTGACGTTGCTTCCGTTCAAGCGGCGGCCAGTGCAGTCAGCGCGGTCGCGGCGCAATCTTCGCAGCCCGGCCTCGCGCCCTTGAATGCGGGCAAGGCAATTGCCGCCGGCGGCGAAAAAAGTGCAACGCCGGTGAAATCGCGCGCGGCGTCCGGGGCCGCGTCCACCGCTTCAGCGCAGCCAGCAGTTCTTTCAGCACAGGGGCAGCTCTCCACAACGGCAGCGGATGTGAGCGCGACGGCGCGCGAGGGCGTGAGTGCGCACGCGGCGGTTGTAGCAGCGGGCAGTCCCGCTGGAGCTTCGACGGCGACCGGGCCGGATTCCCGCGAGGCCTTCGCGACTCTGGATGCGGCTGGTACGGCGAAACCGGCGTGGATTCATGCCGGGACGCAGCGGGCTGAGGCGGGCTATCAGGATCCGGCGCTGGGCTGGGTCTCGGTTCGGGCCGATGCCAGCGGCGGCGGAGTTCATGCCGAGCTGGTTCCGGCAACGGCCGACGCGGCGCAGGCACTGGGCGGACATCTGGCGGGATTGAACGCATTCCTTGCCGAGCGTCACTCCTCGGTGGATACGGTGACGGTGACGGCGCCCGAGGGCGGCTGGGCAACTTCGACCGGGTCGTCGGGATCGGGCGGCGATCAGGGCGCAGGCGGCGCGATGCAGCAGGGCGCGGGCCAGCAGCAGGCTGGCCAGCAAGCGGCAGACCAGCAGACCACGCCGGACTTTGCCGCGCAGACTGGCTCGACCACGTCGAGGGCGGCAGCGGGCTCCACAGTTGAGGCTGCCGCAATACCGGCCGAGGTTGATCGCGGCGCAACGTTGGCTGATTCGCAAGGAAGGCATATCTCCGTGATGGCTTGAACGGATGGCTTGAACGGGATGGCGTAGAGATCGCTCAGCCCGGCGAGCGGGAGCAAGAGCGCGGAAGAGAATTTGGCAGTGCAAATAAGCAAGCGGAAACGCAAGGGAAGCGAATTCAGAAGAAGGAAGAGCAGGGAGGCAAGATGGCATCGGCAATCATGAATCACACAATGTCGGCGGCGCAGTCTTTGACGGGCAATGCGGCAGCTCCGGCTGCGGCGGCTTCCAGCAGTTCGAGCAGTTCCAGCAGTTCGGCGTCCACAATCTCGGCCAACGACTTTCTCACCTTGCTGGTGACCGAGATGAAGAATCAGGATCCGACGGCGAACACCGACCCCAATGAGTACATCAACCAGTTGGTGAATGTGAACAGCCTGGAGCAGTTGATCTCGATCAACCAGACGCTGACGGCGGATTCCAAGACCACTGCCACGGCCGGCGCCACGGGAGGCGCAACGGCAGACTCGACGGCGGCGACGGCAACTCAGGCCAGCAGCAGCGGCGCGGGCGCGCCGGCGCAGACGGCCAGCATTCCATCGGCAATCGGCGCGGCGGCGGCCAAACTTGCGCCCGGTAATCTCAGCGTTCCGGCGGGCAGCTCGGCGGCCCAGCGCGTGGCCCAATCGCTGAGTGGAAAGTCAAGCGCGCTGTAACGTTTTTGCGGGCGGCAAAGCGCCTGAATGCAACCCATCACCCGCCGGCCGCAGAGGCTTGCGGCAACTTCAGAGCAAGTGAAGAGGAGAATTTCCATGCCCAGCTTTTACATTCCACTCAGCGGTCTCAACGCCGATTCGACAGCGCTGAATACCATCGCCAACAACCTTTCCAACATGAATACCACCGGCTTCAAGTCGCAGACGACCAACTTCAGCGATCTTTTTTACCAGCAGACGGGCACCACCGGCTCGGGCGATGAGATCCAGCAGGGCTCGGGCGTGAAGGTCGCCTCCAACAGCACCGATTTCACTGGCGGCTCGCTCACCTCGACCGGCATTGCAACCGACGCGGCCATCAACGGCTCGGGCTTCTTTGTGCTGGACAATAACGGCAGCCAGCTTTATTCGCGCGACGGCAACTTCCAGACCAGCTCGACGGGCACGCTGGAGAGCACGCAGGGCCAGGCGGTGATGGGATACATGGCCACCAACGGCGTGGTCAGCACCAGCGGCGGGCTGAAGGATATCGTGATTCCGACCGGGCAGATCATGCAGCCCTTGGCTACATCGAGCTTCAGCATCGCCCAGAATCTGGATTCCACCACCGCCGTAGGCACGCAGACCGTGGGCAATGTGCAGATCTACGACTCGCTGGGCAAGCCCTATGAAGCCACGGTGACCTACACCAACCTCGGCGACAACAAGTGGAGCTATGCGGTCACCGTTCCCGACACGCTGGCGGCGACGGCGGCAACGGCGGCTTCGGCGCAGACGCTGCCCGTAACCGCGACTTCAGCCAGCTCGTCTACGGTGACCGGCACACTGGCGGCGGTTACCAGCACGCCCTCTTTGGGGAACACCGCCTACACCTACAGCTTTGGATCGAGCGGCGGCATTCTGCCCACGGGCGCATCCAGCGGTGCGGAGGCCACTGTGAATACCGCGACGAACCTGGTGATTACCGGCGCCACCGCTTCGAGCACGGCCTCGATCACCGCGCCGCCGATCACCGCCGGCGAATCTGTCACCACGTATGCAACGGCGCTGCAAAGCGCCATCACAGCGGCCGGAATTACCGGCGTGACGGCCGCCGACGTCGCGGGCCAGTTGGTGATTACCGGCGCATCGGCGACGACGGCCGTTGCTGGAAATGTTGTCCAAGACCTGCAAGGGGCAACGGTCAACTACAACCTGGGATCGGGCGCCACAGTCGATCCATCGACAAACCTGGCGATCACCGGTTTGGATGCAACGACGGGCCTTCCCGTGACCATCAACCCCCTGCCGACGGTTACGGCCGGGGAATCTCTGAGCAGTTATGCCACGGCGCTGAGCGGCGCGTTGACGACGGCCGGGATCACGAATGTATCGGTTATTGCGAATGCGAATGGACAGCTCTCGATTACCGGGGCCAATCTGACCATGACCGGCGGCGTGAACCAGGACTTGACCGCCTCGACCGTCAGCTACAACTTCGGTTCGAGCACCACGGCGCAGGCAACGGTGAATCCCGGAACCAATCTGACCATCTCCGGGCTGACGGCGAGCGGCGTGGATGCGACGACGACCGCGCCTACGGTCACCGCCGGCGAGACCGTGACGCAATATGCGGCGGCGCTGAATCAATCGCTGGTGACGGCGGGCATTACCGGCGTGGCGGCCACGGTCAGCGGTGGCAAGCTCTCCATCTCCGGCGCCAGTATGTCTACCGGCGGCACCCTGGTGCAGGATCCTCCGGCCTCGGCCAACGCCACCGGAACATTGAGCTTCGACTCGAACGGAAACCTGTTGAGTCCCAGCACGAATCTGACCAGCATGACATTCAGCGGGCTCTCCGACTCAGCCGCGCCCCTGGACCTGACATGGAATCTCTTTGGCGCCAGCGGGTCGGGAGAGATCACCCAGACCGATGCCGCCAGCGAGCAATCGGCGCAGGTGCAGAACGGCTATGCCAGCGGCAATTACCAGAACTTCAGCATCGGCTCGGACGGCACCATCACGGCTGCTTATTCCAATGGCCAGAGCCAGACGGTAGGTCAGTTGGCGCTGGCCACGGTAAGCAACATGCAGGGGCTGGCCGACGTGGGCTCGACCGAATACCAGACCACGGCCTCCTCCGGCCTGGCCACGGTGGGAGTGGCGGGAACAGGCGGGCGCGGTGCTCTGGAAGGCGAGTCTCTGGAGGCCTCGAACGTCAATATCTCCTCCCAGTTCTCCGACCTGATCGTTGCGCAGCGCGCCTTTGAGGCCAACTCCAAGGCGATGACCACCTTCGACACTCTGACCCAGGAAACCATCAACATGATCCATTGATCGCGGCGTTTGCATCTTCGGATTGGGTGTAGGCCGAAAGCGCTATCTCAAGCCGGCACGAACCAAAAGCCCTCCCCTCCGCTGCTTCAAGCGGAGTGGAGGGTTTTTTCTGTTGCGCAAGGACTCTCCCGGCAGAAAATAGAGCATTTTCACCGATGGCGTAAGGAAGCTCCTTGCCCCATCCATTTCATCCTGAGCGCAGTCGAAAAATCTGCGTTATGAATTCTGAAATGGGTGGGAAACCACGAAACCGGCCTTGCAGCAACCCTGAAAATGCTCAAGAAGCAAAATCGGCGAATGCGCGCTTCGTGACGGCTGTCACGGTCTCCCAGATCATTCCATCCTAGACTCGATCTATGGTTATCGATATGAAATTATCGAATACGTGGCAGGTGAAGCGGCAGGATGTGCCGCCGATTCCGCAGCCAAGTCTGAGGCGGCTGCCTCAGTACCATCATTACCTGGTTGATCTTGAGGCCAGGGGAATTGTGCAGGTCTCTTGCAGCGTGATTGGCCGCGATCTGGGGCTGGTTCCGGTGCAGGTTCGCAAGGATTTGCAGTATACGGGGATCATCGGCAAGCCCAAGACGGGTTATTTGGTGAGTGAGTTGATCCGCGCGATCGAGACCTTTCTTGGCTGGAACAACGTCAACGAGGCCTTTCTGGTGGGGGTTGGGAATCTGGGCACCGCGCTCTTGGGCCACGAGCGCTTCTCCCGGTTTGGGCTGCGGATTGTTGCGGCCTTTGACACCGATGAGAAGAAGGTTGGCCAGTGGATTTACGAGAAGGCGGTGCTGCCGCTGGATAAGTTGGTGGATCTGGCGCCGAGAATGAGCATTCACTTAGGAATAATCACAACGCCTTCTCATGTGGCCCAGGAAGTGGCCGATCTGATGGTCAAGGCGGGTATTCAGGCGATCTGGAATTTTGCTCCGGTCAAATTGAAGGTACCGGCGCACATTATTGTGCATAACGAAGATCTTTACAATTCGCTGGCCTCGCTCTCCTGGAAGCTGGCGCGGCGTTTTCGAGTTCCGATTCAAGAGAGGGAGGCTGTTTAGATGGCGTCTATGCCCATGGCTGTCGATAACGCGGGGAAGTTTGAGAAGGTGGTCGATATTCTCAATCGTCACGCGCGCCGTCCGTCAGGATTGATTCCGATCCTGCAGGCGATTCAACATGAGTATTTGTATCTGCCCGAGGAGGTGCTGACTTATGTGGCCACCTCGTTGAGCATTCCCGCGGCCAGGGTCTACGGCGTGGCCACGTTCTACGCGCACTTTGCGCTGAAGCCCAAGGGCAAGCATGTGATTCGCATCTGCGACGGAACGGCCTGCCATGTGAAGCAGTCGCTGCCGGTGCTGGATGCCCTGCGCAAGAAGCTTGGCACCACGGAAAAGACCAACACCACCCCCGATCTGATGTTCACGGTGGAGACGGTTGCCTGCCTGGGCGCATGTGGATTGGCGCCGGTCATCGTGGTCGATGAGCAGGTCTACGGCCAGATCACCCCAGAGCGCGCCGTGGCTTTGGTGGATGAGATACAGGCCCGGGAGGCAGCGCCGGCGAATGCTGCCACTGCTGAGCAACTCTCAGCCGGAGTGTGTCATGGGTAACTTGGACGGACTTACATTCACTCCGGCGGCAGGCAAGGGAATCTCGACGCTGGCGCAGGTGCGGCGCGTGATTATCTGCGCTGGAACCGGCTGCATGGCCAACGGCGCAATGAAGGTCTTTGAGCAATTCAAGAGCGAGATGGCGGGCAAGGGCTTGCAGGTGATTCTGGAGCTGCGCGCCGAGGCGACCAGCGATGAGATCCGCCTCTCCAAGAGCGGCTGCCAGGGCTTCTGCCAGATGGGTCCGCTGGTTTCCGTGGTGCCGGATGGAATTTTATACACCAAGGTCCGCGGCGAAGATGTGGCTGAAATTGTGCAGCAGACGCTGGTTGGCGGGCAGCCGGTGGATCGGCTTCTGTATAAAGATCCAGCGACCCACAAGAGCTGCCGCGGCCTCGAAGACAATCCTTTCTATGCGCGGCAGGATCGTCTGGTGCTGCATGAGTGCGGCTTCCTCGATCCGGAAGATATTCGCGAATATATGCTGCACGGCGGCTATCAAGCGGCGCGCAAGGCTTTTGTCGAGATGGCTCCAGAGCAGATATGCAAGACCATTCTTGATTCCGGCCTGCGTGGGCGCGGCGGCGGCGGCTTTCCCACGGGACGCAAATGGGAAGCGGCGCGCATTCAGAACTCGCCAAAGAAATATGTGATCTGCAACGGCGATGAGGGCGACCCCGGCGCGTTCATGAACCGCTCCGTGATGGAAGGCAATCCGCACAGCGTGATTGAAGGCATGATGATTGCGGCGCGGGCCATTGGCGCGAATGAGATGCTGGTCTACGTCAGGGCCGAGTATCCGCTGGCCGTCGAGCGCATGAGAGGCGCGGTTGCCGCGGCCGAGCGCGAAGGCATTCTGGGCAAGAATGTCTTTGGCACCGGCCTTGGCGTGAAGTGCGAAGTGATGGAAGGCGCGGGCGCGTTTGTCTGCGGCGAAGAGACAGCCATGATCGCCTCCATTGAAGGACAGCGCGGAATGCCGCGGCCCAAGCCGCCATTTCCGGCGCAGAGCGGGCTGTGGGGCAAGCCGACGATCATCAACAACGTCGAGACGCTGGCCCACGCCGTGCGCATTCTCAACGTCGGCCCAGAGGTCTTCCGCGGCATCGGAACGCCGGAGTCGCCAGGCACCAAAACCTTTGCGCTCACCGGTCACGTCTCCAATACAGGCCTGGTTGAAGTACCCTTCGGCACCACGCTGCGCGAGATTGTTTATAACATCGGCGGCGGAATAACCGACGACGCGGGCAAGATTTGGAAGAACGGCTTCAAGGCCGTGCAGATTGGCGGACCCAGCGGCGGCTGCCTCACGGAGGATCATCTGGATCTGCCGCTGGCCTATGAGTCGCTGCGCTCGGTGGGCGCAATGGTCGGCTCGGGCGGCCTGGTGGCGATGAATCAAGGCACATGCATGGTGAGCATTGCGCGCTTCTTCATGGAGTTTACGCAGCGCGAATCCTGCGGCAAGTGCGTGTTGTGCCGTGAAGGCACGCGGCAGTTGCTGGCGCTGCTGGACGATGTGATTGAAGGACGCGCCGACCAGAATACGCTCGATCTTCTGGACAAGCTGGGACGCGCGGTGCAGGTTGGTTCCTTGTGCGGATTGGGCAAGACCGCGCCGAATCCGGTGCTATCGACCATGCGCTATTTCCGCAAGGAATACGAAGAGCATGTCTTTGAGAAGCGCTGCCGCACCGGCCGCTGCAAGGCGCTGCTGAGCCCGGAGATCAACCAGGTAAAGTGCAAGGGCTGCGGCATGTGCATCAAGGCCTGCCCCACCGGCGCAATCACCGGTGAGAAGAAACAGCCGCATCATATCAATCCGGAGCTTTGCATCAAGTGCGGAGCATGCGCCACAGCCTGCAAACTTCACGCGGTCGAGGGGATATAACCAGATGACTCCAGTTATCCAGCCAACATTGACGATCGATGGAATTACAGTAGCGATTGAAGGCGAGCGTAATCTGCTCGAGCTTGTTCGCAAGGCGAATATCGATTTGCCCACCTTCTGTTATCACTCCGAACTCAGCGTCTATGGCGCTTGCCGCCTGTGCTTGGTGCAGATTGAAGGGCGCGGAATTCAAGGCGCTTGCTCTACGCCCGCCGAGCCGGGGTTGAAGGTACTCACCTCGACGCCGGAGATTCGCGAGATTCGCAAGATCGCCGTGGAACTGCTTCTGGCCAATCACGATCAGAGCTGCCCCACATGCTCGCGCAGCGCCAACTGCCAACTGCAAAGCCTGGCATTGCGGCTGGGCGTCAAGAAGGTGCGCTTCAAGAGCGTGCATCAGCCCATGCCGCTCGACGAGTCTTCCCCGTCGCTGGTGCGCGACCCCAACAAGTGCGTGCTCTGCGGCGATTGCGTGCGCATGTGCTCGGAGATTCAGGGCATTGGCGCAATCGATTTCGCGCATCGCGGCCACGACGTCAGCGTGCAGCCGGCCTTTGGAAAAGATCTTGGCGAAGTGGAATGCGTCAACTGCGGCCAATGCGTAAGCGTCTGCCCCACCGGCGCGCTGACCATCAAGTCGGAGGTCGAGCAGGTTTGGAATTTGCTTGCCGACAAAAATAAAACAGTTATCGTGCAAATTGCGCCTGCCGTGCGCGTCGGTCTGGGCGAGTGCTTTGGGCTCAAGCCGGGAGAGATCACCACAGGCCAGATTGTTGCTGCTCTCAAGCGCCTCGGCTTCGATCAGATTTACGACACATCGTTTGCGGCCGACCTGACCGTGATTGAAGAAGGTTCGGAGTTTCTGGAGCGCAAGACGCAAGGCGGAACGCTGCCCATGTTTACCTCCTGCTGCCCCGGCTGGGTAAAGTACGCGGAGCAGTATTTCCCTGAGTTGCTGCCGAACCTATCCACCTGCCGTTCCCCGCAGGCGATGTTTGGCTCATTGGTTAAGGCGATGCTTCCCGATCAACTCAAAGTCGAGCGCAAGGATCTGAAGGTCGTTGCGATCATGCCCTGCACGGCGAAGAAATTTGAAGCCCAGCGTCCGGAGATGGGCGTCAATGGCGATCCGGATGTGGATCATGTGCTGACGACGCAAGAGCTGGCGCAGATGATTCAGTCGGCCGGCATCGTCTTCAACACTCTGCAACCGGAGTCCTTCGATATGCCCTTCGGCTTCTACACCGGCGCGGGCGTGATCTTTGGAAACTCGGGCGGCGTGATGGAAGCGGTGCTGCGCTACGCCGCGGAAAAGGTTACCGGCAAGAAGCTGGACAATGTGGAATTCCAGCAGGTGCGCGGCGATTCAGGATTGCGCGAGGCGACGATCAAGATCGATGGCACCGAACTCAAGCTGGCGATTGTGCATGGATTGCGCAATGCGCGCGTGGTTGCCGAGCAGGTGCGCGCCGGCAAGAGCCACTACGATGTGATCGAAGTGATGGCCTGCCCTGGGGGCTGCATCGGCGGCGCGGGTCAGCCGGTGGGCACTTCGCGCGACGCCAAGGCGCTGCGCACCAAGGGCCTGTACAACGCGGACAAGATGCTGCAACTGCATAAGTCGCAAGACAACGTCTTTATCACCGAGTGCTATGCAAAATTCCTCGGAGAAATTGGCGGAGAGAAGGCGCACCATCTTCTGCATACCAGTTATCAGAGCCGCCATCGCATCGCCGATGAAACGCTTTCGCTGGTGCAATCCTCGCGTGAAGACAAGCTGAAGGTCAGCGTCTGCCTGGGAACCAACTGTTACTTGAAGGGTTCGCAGGAGGTGCTGAACGGAGTGCTGCGCCACGCCAATGAGAGCGGGCTGGAAGGCCGGCTGGATGTGCGCGCAAGCTTCTGCTTCGAGCAGTGCGAGCACGGCCCCAATGTAATGATCGACGGCGAATGCATGCATCACTGCACCGCCGCAAAGGCGATTGACGAGTTGAACAGCCGGATTGAATGCGAGAGACCGGCGCAGACAGCCGACGCGGAGAACGCCAAAGTTGCGCCGACTGAGTGATCGAATGGAGAATACCTTGATTACTCACGAACAAGCGGAATTTATCAACGAAGAGGAGATTGAAGGAATCCTGGCGCGAAGCCTGCGCCCGCAGCCGGCGCAGGTCCGCGAACTGCTGGTGAAAGCGCGCGAGATGCACGGGCTTTCCATGGAGGAAGTGGCGCGTTTGTCCTTTGTGGAAAGTCCGGAGCTGCTGGCTGAAATCTTTCAGACGGCCAAGCAGATCAAGGAAGATATCTACGGCTCGCGGCTGGTTTTGTTTGCGCCTCTCTATATCTCCAACCGCTGTGCCAACGAGTGCACGTACTGCGCCTTCCGCGCCACCAACACAGAGTTGCGGCGGCGCACGCTGACGCAGGAAGAGATTGCCGAAGAGACGCGCATTCTGATTCGTCAGGGACAAAAACGCGTTCTGATGGTCTCCGGCGAGGCATTGCCGCCGCAGGGCTTTCAATACATCCTCGACTCCATCGCGACGATTTACAGCACCAAGGTCGGTCCCGGTGAGATACGGCGCGTCAATGTAAATCTGGCGCCGCAATCGGTCGAGCGCTTCAAGCAATTGAAGCAGGCTGACATAGGAACCTTTCAATTGTTCCAGGAGACTTATCACCGCCCCACTTATGCGCAGGTTCATCTGAAGGGCACCAAACGCGATTACGATTGGCGCGCGACGGCCTTCGACAGAGCGATGGAAGCGGGCATCGACGATATTGGCATGGGCGCGTTGTTTGGGCTCTATCATTGGCGCTTTGAGATTATCGCGATGATGCAGCAGATTCGCCACCTGGAAGAAAGATTCGGTGTCGGTCCTCACACCATAAGCTTTCCGCGCATCGAGCCGGCGGTAGGTTCTGAGATCGCCTCGCAGCCCCCGTATGCGGTCAGCGACGCCGACTTTCTGAAGATGATTGCCATCATGCGACTCGCCGTTCCCTACACCGGCATGATCATGTCCACGCGCGAAACGGCCGAGGTGCGCCGCGCCACGCTCGAACTTGGCATCTCGCAGATTTCTGCCGGCAGCCGCACCGATCCTGGAGGTTACAAGGACGGCGAAGGCGATCCCAATGGCAGCCAGTTTCAACTCGGCGATCACCGCTCCATTGAAGAGGTTGTCAAGGATGTTGTCTCGCTGGGATTTCTGCCTTCCTTCTGCACCGCATGTTATCGCCTCGGGCGCACAGGGCAGGATTTCATGGACGTGGCCAAGCCCGGTGAGATCAAGTATCACTGCCATCCCAATGCGCTTTCAACATTCCAGGAGTATCTCTGCGACTACGCCAGCCCGGAAGCAAAGGCTGCCGGAGAAAAGTTCATCTCGATCGAGCTGCAAAAGATGGATGGACAGCAGACTGCTACCGCGCTGCCCATGCTGAATCAGGTTCGCCGCGGCGAACGCGATGTTTTCATTTAGCAAATACGGATGGTGAATGATCCGTGACTGAATTAACCAAACTCGATCTACTCGGATGGCTCCGCGAGCGCAGACGCTCTCGCCTTGCGGAGTTATACGAGTGGGCCGATAACGTGCGCAGAAAGTACGTCGGCGACGCCGTGCATCTGCGCGGCTTGATCGAGCTTTCAAGCCACTGCGAGCGGCAGTGCATGTATTGCGGGCTGCGCCAGGCCAATCGCGCGCTGCCGCGCTACCGCATGACGCGGGAAGAAGTTCTGGATTGCGCGCGCCAGGCCGATAGGCTTGGATATGGCACCGTGGTGATGCAGGCCGGTGAAGACGATCTGCTGACCGCCGAGTGGATCGCCGAGATTGTGCGCTGGATTAAGCGCGAAACAACGCTGGCCGTGACACTCAGCCTGGGTGAGCGCGGAATAGATGAATTCAAGCTGTGGCGCGCGGCCGGGGCGGACCGCTATCTGCTGCGCTTTGAAACTTCCGACAAAAATCTGTTTCGCATCATTCATCCTCATTCCATCAGCGGCGGGCCTGACCGCCTGACGCTGCTGCGAAAATTGAAGAGTCTCGGCTACGAGGCAGGCGGCGGCGTTATGGTGGGAATTCCCGGTCAATCGTATGAGAGCCTGGCCGAAGACATTCTTACTTTCCGCGCGCTGGATCTGGACATGATCGGCATTGGTCCGTTTATTCCACACGCGGCAACGCCCTTGGGAACAGGCGCGCTGCGTCCGCCGATTGATGCGTGCGATCAGGCGCCGAGCAGCGAAGAGATGGTGTACAAGATGATCGCGCTCGCGCGCATCGTCTGCCCGACCGCGAACATTCCCAGCACCACGGCGCTGGCTACAATCAATAGAGTGGACGGACGAAAGCTGGGATTGATGGCTGGCGGCAATGTCGTGATGCCGAATCTGACTCCCACAAAGTATCGCCGCCTGTATGAGATTTATCCGGAGAAGGCGTGCATCGATGAGAGCGCCGCCGATTGCAATCAATGCCTGCGCGGGCAGATTCACTCACTCGGCCGCTTCGCGGGACAAGGACAGGGCGGACGTGGGACGATGGAGAATCTGACCAGCATCTTGCCGGATGTATCTTCGCGGTTTGTTCAGTTGCAAAGCCAATGAGGTGAAGCATGGCCCAGGATGACGGCGTTGTCGAGATTGTGGTTTGCCTGGGGAGTTCCTGCTTTGCCAGAGGCAACTCAGAAAATCTTGCAATCATCAATCAGCATGTGAAGACCTATGGGCTGAATGCTTCCGTTCGCCTGGTGGGCCGTCTCTGCCAGGACCAATGCAAGCTGGGGCCAAATCTTTCCATCGGCGGAGAGTTGCACCACGGCGTAACCGCGGCGCATTTGCGTGAACTGCTGCAACAGTTGGGCAGTCCGCTCGAGGGAGAGCATGGAACGCCTTAATTCCATCTACACGCAGCAGCGCGAGTGCCAGGATTGTCACAAATGCATCCGCGAGTGTCCGGTAAAAGCGATTCGCGTCGAGGACGGATATGCGCGCGTAGTGCCTGAGTTGTGCATCATGTGCGGCAATTGCGTGCTGGCTTGCCCGAGCAGCGCAAAGCGAGTGCGCGACGATCTGCCCACCGCCAAAAATCTGTTAAAGAGCGGGCGGAAAGTGATTGCATCGCTGGCTCCGTCGTTTGTGGCGCAGTTCCCTTCAGTACGGCCGGCGCAAGTGATTCATGCACTCAGGAAGCTGGGATTTTCTGCCGTCTCGGAGACGGCGCTGGGCGCGCAGCAGGTCTCTGCGAGCATCTTTGAATTGATGCGCAGCGAGCCGAAAAAAATTTGGATATCGTCGGCTTGCCCCGTTGTCGTTGACTTCATCGGCAAGTACCATCCCGAGTGCCAGGATCATGTCTTTGGCGTTTTATCGCCGTTGCTGACGCATTGCAAAATGCTGCGCGCGCATTATGGCGATGAGATCGCGATCGTCTTTATCGGGCCGTGCATTGCCAAAAAAACAGAGGCCGATACGCATCCGGAGCTTCTGGATGTTGTGCTGACCTTCGAGGATTTGGAGCATTGGCTCAACGAAGAAAATATCCATCTGGCGGAGATTGCAGAGACACATGAGGATCGCTTTCAACCGGAGGAGGCTCAAGAGGGCGCACTCTATCCGATCGACGGCGGAATGGCTCCGGGGGTTGCCGGCAGCAGTGAGGTGAACAGCTCGCAGTTCATGGCCTTCTCTGGAATTCCCAACGTCGAGCAGGCGTTGAAGGGCATCTCCGAGTGGAAGCCGGAGCATAACATCTTCTTTGAATTGACGGCCTGCGCGGGCTCTTGCGTCAATGGGCCCAAGGCGGCGCGCAATACTTCCGTGGCGCGGCGGCGATACGATATTCTGCATTACGCCAAGCCCGCCGCGGTTTTTCCGCGCAAGGTCGAACTCGGCATTGACCGGCTGTATATCGCTTCACCCGTGGCTCACGACGAGTACAGCCAGATGCAGCTGCAGGAAGCTCTGCGCACCGTGGGAAAGTATTCCGCCGAGGATGAATTGAACTGCGGCGGCTGCGGATACGACTCTTGCCGCGACTTTGCCCACGCGCTGATTGCGCGCAATGCCGAGCGCATGATGTGCGCAACTTATACGCGCCAGTTGGCGCAGAAAAAGGCCAACGCGCTGCTCAAAAAAATGCCCTCCGCGGTTGTGATTGTCAATGAAGATCTGAAAATCATTGAATGCAATTTGAACTTTGTGCATCTTTTTGCGCCCGACGTGGAGCAGTCCAAGGATCTGGAAGGCAGCGCTCTGGACGCGGTGATTCCCTTCTCGTATCTCTTCCGCCGCGTGCTCGAATCGGATGAGGATATTGTAGGTCACGATATTCGCTATCAGCGCAGCATTCTGAATACCAGCATCTTTACCATCGAGCCACATTCCGTGCTGTGCGGCATCTTTCAAGACATCACAAAACCAATTTTCCAGAAAGAGCAGATCATTGGCCGCGCACGGGAAGTTATTCAGAAGAACCTGAAGACCGTGCAGCAGATTGCTTATCTTCTGGGCGAGAATGCGGCCGATTCTGAGATTATTCTCAACTCGATTGTGCGCTCATTCAGCCCCGAGGATGTGGATGAAAGCGATGCCGGAGGGCAGCAGTGACCGGCACGGAGAGTTTTATCGAGGTCGATTCATGCCAGCGCGCCAAGCATGGGCAATTAATCTCCGGCGACGTCTTTCTTTCGCGAAAAGTTGAGTCTGAAGGACGCATGATCTCTGTGCTTTCCGACGGCCTGGGCAGCGGCGTAAAGGCCAGCGTGCTGGCAACCATGACGGCAACGATGGCGTTGAAGTTTGCCGCCAGCCCAATGGACATTCACACCTCGGCCGAGATCATCATGGACACGCTCCCGATATGCAGCGTGCGCAAGGTCAGCTACTCGACCTTCACCGTGGTGGACATGGCGATTACCGGCGAGACTCGCATTATCGAGCACGGCAACCCGCCATTTCTGCTGGTGCGGCCCAACGGCGAGGTGAGCGTTGAAAAGACCGAGGTGCGTCCCAAGCGCTGGGAAGACCGGGTGATTAATTTCTCCACCTTCGATGTGCAGCGCGAGGACCGTATCGTCTTTTTCTCCGACGGAATTACACAGGCCGGCATGGGCGAATACCGTACGCCGCTTGGTTGGGGCCTGGAGAGCGTCGATAAGTTTGTGCGCGAAAAGATCGAGCGATATCCGTATATCTCGGCGCGCGAGTTATCAAGAGTATTAGTGGCGCGAGCGGAAGAAGTGGATGGTTTAAGCGCGAAGGACGACATTACCTGCGGCGTGATTTATTTCCGCAGCCCGCGCCAGTTGCTGGTGATGACCGGAGCCCCATTCAATCGCGCGCACGATCAGGATCTGGCGAAGATGGCCGAGCGCACCCAGGGGCGCAAAGTGATCTGCGGCGGTACGACGGCGAATATTATTTCGCGGATGCTGAATCGCACCATCCAGATCGACATGCGCCAGCAGTTCCACTCCAAGGTTCCGCCCTCTGCGCGCATGGAAGGCTTTGATCTGGTGACGGAAGGCATTCTCACGCTGGGCGAAGTGGTGCGCCTTCTTGAAGAGGGATTTGCGCCCGAGGATATGAAGTCGAATGCGGCAGTGCGGCTTGCGGCAATGCTGCTCGATAGCGATATTGTGAAATTCGCCGTCGGCACCCGAATCAATGAAGCGCACCAGGATCCGAATGTTCCTGTGGATCTGGAGTTGCGGCGCAATATCGTGAAGCGGATTGCGATGCTGCTGGAGAGCAAACATATGAAGCGGGTAATTATTCAGTATCTCTGAGGAGAATGTTAGTACAGCAACAAACAATTAAAGTGCTAATTCAGTAGTATCCTCCAAAACTCCTAAAATGAATTCTTGGATTGCTCGCGGAAAACGGCGAGAATCCTCAGGTATGCGCGCGCGGTTTCGGTGATGGCCTCGGGGGTTCCGGCGTCGATGGCATCAAGGTTGACAAGGTCGCTGCCTACGCCCAGAGCGCGGGCTCCTGCGCGCAAATAGCTCTCGGCGGTTTGCAGCGTGACGCCGCCGGTGGGAATCAGTCTGAGCTGCGGAAAGGGCGCGAGCAGAGACTTGAGATAACTCGGGCCGCCCATCGCCGCACAGGGAAATACCTTGACAAAATCCGCGCCAGCCTCCCATGCCGTGATCACTTCAGTAGGCGTAAGCGCGCCGGGGATGGAGAGTTTATTTCTCGCTTTGGTAGCGGCTATTACATCCAGATGCAAGCTGGGGCTGACAACAAACTCCGCGCCGGCTTCGATGGTGGCTTCGGCTTGCGCGGCGGTTGTGACAGTGCCAGACCCTAGAAGGAGCTTCACTCCGTACTCATGCTTAAGTTCCATCAAAACATCGAGCGCGCCGGGAACAGTCATGGTGACTTCAACCACGGTGACGCCGCCCGCGATCATTGCCTTGACTACGGCATGGGCCTGCGCGGCATTGCGCGCGCGCAATACGGGAATGAGGCCGGTTTGTTCGATGATTTGCGCTGCGGTTGCGGGCATATTCAACCTATCTCCGAGCATTTGATAAATGATCCGGATTATCGAGCAATTCTTGCTGAGCCGCCTTGCATGACCCGCTCAACTTCAGCAAGAGTTGCCATGCTGGTGTCGCCGGGGGTGGTCATGGCCAGTGCGCCGTGGGCTACACCGCAGCGCAGAGCCCAGTCAATAGGTTTGTCGGCAAGCAGGCCGTAGATGAGTCCGGAGGCAAAGCTGTCTCCGCCGCCAACGCGATCGTAGATGTCGATCTCGCGCTGCGGAACGAGGACGATTTTGTCTTCATAAAGAGCGATGGCCCCCCACGCGTTCCGGCTAGCGGTTAAAGCTGTCCGCAGTGTGCTTGCGATCAGTTTCAAATTCGGATAATCCGCCGCAACCTCGCGCAGCATCGCCTCGTAGCCTGCAATGGGTAACTCAGAGAAGTCTTCGCCGACGCCTTGAATGCGCACCCCGAGCATCGCCGAAAAATCTTCTTCATTACCGAGCAGCAGGTCTACTTTGCGCACTAACTCGCGGTTGACCTCCTGTGCCTTGGCTTTACCGCCGATGGATTTCCAGAGAGTTTCTCGATAGTTCAGATCGTAGGAGACAAGAGTCGAGTGGAGGCGCGCGGCGTCAATAGCCTCGCTTGCAACTTCTGCCGTGGATGCGGAGAGCGCGGCGAAGATACCGCCGGTGTGGAAGCACTTGGCGCCATTCTCTGGGCCGAAGATTGACTGCCAATCGAAGTCGCCGGGCTTAAGCTGACTAACTGCTGTATGCCCGCGATCCGAAGATCCTGCCGCCGCGCGAAGGCCAAAGCCGCGCTCGGTGAAGTTGAGGCCGTTGCGAACCGCGCGGCCAACACCGTCAAAAGCGGACCAAAGAATAAGCGAGGAATCGACGCCGCCCTGAAGGATGAGATCTTCGACCAGATGGCCGACGGGGTTGTCGGCGAGTGCGGTGGCGATTGCGGTTCGCTGACCGAAGCAGCGGCGCAGGCCGCGAGCAACATTGTATTCGCCGCCGCCCTCCCAGACGTCGAAGTGGCGCGCGGTGTGAATGCGCCGGTCGCCGGGATCGAGGCGGAGCATGACTTCGCCGAGGCTCAAACAATCCCAGCGGCGCCGGGAATCGGGAATCACGATTGCGTTCATCGGAGTGTTGACAGCTTTCATTCACACTTTATCGCATTCAGGCGGCGAGTGTGTGTGATCGTGCAAAGCGCAATTGAATCGCCAGGCATGATAATGTTTTTGGGGTAGGCAAAAGCGGATGGAAGCCGCAAGGGAATTCGTGCGGTGAATCTGCAATCTGCAAGCATCAGGGAAGGACTGCATGAGCCAGGGACTTTTCGATTTGACGGGCAGAGTTGCCGTGGTGACCGGCGGAACCACCGGACTGGGACACGCCATTGCGCTGGGTTTGGCCGGTGCGGGAGCCGATGTTGTGGCTACTTCACGAAGGCTGGAGCAAGTAGAGAAGACGACCGCTCAGATTGAGGCGCTAGGCCGGCGCTCAATGCGCGTGACATGCGATGTGCTGCAGCGGGTCTCCGTGCAAGCGTTGCACGACGCGGTGCTGAAGGAGTTCGGCAAGGTTGATATTTTAGTCAACGCGGCTGGAGTTACGCACAAGGCGCCGACGCTCGAAGTGGATGAGGCCGATTGGTCGCGAGTCATAGATACAAACTTGACAGGCACACTGCGCGCCTGCCAGATCTTCGGCGCGACAATGGCGCAGGCCGGATATGGGCGCATCATCAACATTGCATCTCTTACTTCGTTTGTCGGCTTCTATCGTGTGGCGGCCTACGCGGCCAGTAAAGCCGCCGTGGCCTCGCTGACTAAAGTGCTGGCCATCGAACTGGCGCGGAGCGGGCTGAATGTCAATGCCATTGCGCCGGGAGTCTTTCCTACTCCGCTGAACGCCGCGCTGATTCAGGGCACGCAGCGCGGAGAGGAACTGATTCTGCGCACGCCGATGGGCCGCTTTGGCGAGCCGCGAGAAGCGGCCGGAGCGGCGATATTCCTGGCTTCAGAAGCTTCTTCTTTTGTCACCGGCGAAATCATCGCTGTCGATGGAGGTTTTCTTGCCAGCGGAGTCAATCAGTAAAACAGGGAGCAGGGACCAGGGGCTTTATGAAAATTACAAATGCGTATGTGAATATCACTTCGCCGGGCAGGAATTTTGTCACGCTCAAGATTGAGACCGACGAAGGCATCTATGGCCTGGGCGACGGCACTCTGAATGGGCGAGAGTTATCTGTTGCGAGTTATCTGACTGACCATGTAATTCCCTGCATTCTTGGGCGCGATCCATTTCAGACGGAAGATATCTGGCAGTATCTCTATCGCGGCGCTTACTGGCGGCGCGGGCCTGTGGGTATGTCCGCAATCTCCGCCGTGGACGTGGCCTTGTGGGATATCAAAGGCAAAGCGCTGAATACGCCGGTCTATAACTTGCTGGGTGGAAAGAGCCGCGAGGGCGTGTTGGTTTATTGTCACGCGACGGGCAAAAATATCGATTATGCGCTCGAAGATATGGCACGGCAGAGGGACTCGGGTTACATGGCGATCCGCGTACAGTGCGGGATTCCGGGGCTCTCGACGACTTATGGAATATCGAAAGGTCCGGGAAGATATGAGCCGGCCGAGCGCGGGCTGCCGCCGGAATATGAGTGGGCGACAGAGCCTTATCTGCGCCACGTTCCCAAGCTCTTTGCGCGGGTGCGGGAGAGTTTTGGCGACGAGCTCCATCTCCTTCATGATTGCCATCACCGCTTGACTCCAATCGAGGCGGGAAGACTGGGCAAGGAACTAGAGCCCTTTCACCTTTTTTGGATGGAAGATCCAACGCCGGCCGAGTTGCAAGAGAGTTTCAAAATCATTCGCGATCATACAACGACGCCGATTGCAGTGGGCGAAGTCTTTAATTCAATCTGGGATGCCCACAATTTAATTCGCAATCAATGGATCGATTACATCCGCATGACTCTTGTTCACGCGGGCGGCTTTACGCACCTGAAGAAAGTCGCCGACTTTGCGGAGTTATATCATGTGCGCACCGGCTGCCACGGAGCGACGGATCTTTCGCCGGTGACAATGGCCGCGGCGCTGCACTTCGATACGGCGATTCATAACTTTGGCATTCAGGAACATATGCCGCACAGCGAGGAGACGGACCAGGTTTTTCCGCACAGTTATGAATTCAAGAATGGGTTGATGTATCCAGGCGATAAGCCGGGCTTGGGTGTTGATTTGGATGAAGCGCTGGCCGCAAAATATCCCTATCAACGGGCCTACCTGCCCATTAATCGCAAGCCCGACGGTACAATTACCAACTGGTAAACATATGCCTGAAATGTATTCCGAAGAGTTAGCCGAGCCCGCCGCTTTACCCGGCCGCTGGACCGTCTGCGCCATGCTGTTTGTGGCTACTTCCATCAATTACATGGACCGCCAGGTGCTCGCGATTCTCAAACCGGCGCTGGCCCTGAGCACACTGCATCTTTCGCCGCTGCTCCCCGGTTGGCCCACGGTCGAGAAGTCGCTCAGCATGACCGAAATTCAATACGGAAACATCGTGAGCGCCTTTCAAATTGCCTATGCGCTGGGCGTGGTTTTTGCCGGGCTCATGGTAGACAAACTCGGCTGCCGCAAAGGCTATCCCATCGTCACCGGCCTGTGGAGCATGGCGGCCATGGGCCACGCGCTGGTCAACTCCGTCTTTGGTTTTAGCGTGGCGCGCGCCTTTCTCGGCCTCGGTGAGAGCGGCAACTTCCCCGCGGCCATCAAGGCTACAGCCGAGTGGTTCGCGCCCAGGCAGCGCTCTCTGGCCACCGGCATCTTCAACTCCGGCGCTTGCATGGGCGCGATTCTTGCGCCGGCCATCGTACCTTGGGTGGCGTGGCATTTTGGTTGGCGCGCAAGCTTTCTCACCACCGGAGTCTTCAGCGTCGCCTGGATTCTCTGGTGGTCGTTGAAGTATCGAACGCCGCGCCAGCCGGGCCTGAATCTGTCGGCTGCCACGCTCTCCTGCCCGCGCCTTGCCTGGTGGCGGCTGCTCGGCTACCGCCAGACGTGGGGATTTGTGCTGGCCAAGTTTCTCACCGATCCGGTCTGGTGGTTCTTTCTTTTTTGGCTGCCCAGTTATTTCAGTTCGCGCTTCAATCTGAATCTCTCGCATCTGGGCCTGCCGCTGATTGTGGTTTATGGCCTGTCGACGGTGGGCAGCATTTGCGGAGGCTGGCTGCCGCGCGGCTATGAGCGGCTGGGCATGGCCCTCAAGCCCGCGCGCTTGGCTGCTTTGCTCACCTGCGCCTGTCTGATTCTGCCCGTGGGCTTTGCCGGCGGCATCGGCTCGGAGTGGGGCGCGGTTCTGCTCTTGAGCCTGGGCGCAAGTGCGCATCAGGGATGGTCGGCCAATATCTTCACTACGGTCCCGGATATCTTTCCCCATGAGTATGTGGGTACGGTGGTGAGCTTTGGCCAGGTAGCCGGCGCGCTGGGAGGAGCCGTCTTTGCCGCCGCAGCCGGCCACATTCTGCAACTCACGCACAGTTATGTGCCGCTCTTCTTCTATTCCGCCCTGGCCTATCTGACAGCCTTGGCCCTCCTGCGCACGCTAGCGCCAGGATTGAAGCGGGCTATGGCGCATTGAGGGAAGAGGGGTAAGCATCCTCCGGCAAAGCCGCAGGTTGAATGGCTGATGGACCTTCAAAAGGGTCTGTGCGGAAGCGCACTCGCCCGCATTTCTCACCACCTTCACCTTCGGTGTCGCGTCGCGATCAAGCCTTGTAGCGCCGGCCTCCCGGCCATCTGTCGCGTGGACCTCCCGGTCCACGCTCCTTAGGCCGGGTTCATCGCCAACTTCTACCAAATAAACAGGATTAGACCGGTGTGAGAAATGCAGGCTAGAAAGAGGCCTGTCAAAAAGCGCGCTATGCCGGCAGCAGCCTCGTCGACCGCGCCATAGGCGCAGCGGTCATTAGCCCACCGTTTCAACGGTGGGGATCGAGCAACCGATGATTCCCCCGGAGTCCCGTCGGGACGGCGCGCATGCTCCTGGTCCTTTCAGCGTTTTCGTGCGTAGACCGGAAAAGTGCACACCGGGAGCAACTCCAGGAAACGTCAAACTGCTGCTGCCAACCCGGCAAACCCGTGGGTTCTCCTTCTTGCAAGAGCAGAGTTGAATCTTCAGGACCGGCCAGCAGCCATCTTCTACACTGAATGCAGGGGCGATTCGTCCCTTTATTTCATCCCGAGGAGTTGCTCTGTTGAGAAGATTCATGTTTCCTGGCTTGGTTGTTGCCGCGGTTCTGCTGCTGGCCGCTCTTCCATCGCTCACTGCGCAAGGCGCGGACGCCGCGAATGGCGCGGGATTGGTCGAGGGAAATCGCAAGGCTCTCAATGCGCTCTTCGACGAGTATTGGCAAGACAAGCTGAAGCACGATCCAGAGTATGCCTCCGAGCTGGGCGACAAGCGTTATAACGATCAGATCAACGACTATTCGGTGAAAGCGGAACACGCTAAGCTGGAGCGCGAGGAAAATTATCTGGCGCAGTTGGCCGCCATCGATACAACCGGACTGAGCGACGACGAAAAGACCAGCCGCGAGCTGCTGCTGCGCCGCTTTGTGGAGGACGAGGAGGTCGCGCAGTTCAAAGAGTGGGAGATGCCGCTGACGCAGATGGGCGGCATTCAGAGCGAGTTTCCGCAGTTGGCCGCCGAGCTGACCTTCACCAGCGTCAAGGACTACGACGACTGGATCGCGCGTCTGCACGCGATTCCGCGGGCCTTTGATCAGGTGACCACTAACATGGAGATCGGCATGGAGGATCACCGCGTGCCGCCGCGCTACTTGCTTGAAAAAGCGCTGGAGCAGGTCAAGACGCTGGCCGCGGAGAAGCCGGAAGACTCGCCCCTGGCGCTGCCCCTGAAGAGCTTTCCCGCCGCGGTTCCGGCCTCTGAGCGTGAGCGCATCAAGACCGAGACCCTCGATGCGATCGGCAAGGAAGTGCTGCCTGCCTATCTGCGCCTGGCGCGCTTTCTTGAGGTGAGCTACATTCCCGCCGGCCGCGCCGAGCCGGGCATCGGCGCGCTGCCCGACGGCGCAAAGTATTATCAATTTCTGTTGCGTCAGAAGACCACCACCAACCTCACCGCCGACCAGATTCACCAGATCGGCCTGGATGAAGTCAAGCGCGACGAAGCCGAGATGCTGGCCATTGCGCAGCGGCTTGGATTTGCGGATCTGCCCAGCTTCCGCGCCAGCCTCAAGGGCAACGCCAAGCTGCGTCCTGCTTCGGCCGACGCGCTGCTCGCCGCCTATCGCGGCTATCTTGGGCCCATGCAGCAGCGCCTTCCGCAGCTCTTTGGCCGCCTGCCCAAGGCAAAATTCGAGGTGGTTGCGGTGCCCAGTTATCGCGAGAAAACCTCCGCGCCCGCCTACTATGAACCGGGCTCTCCAGATGGCAGCCGTCCGGGCCGCCTCTTCATTGACACCTACAACGCCACCGGCCGCAACCTATACGCCGCCGAGGCCATCGCCTATCATGAGGGCCTGCCCGGCCACCATTTGCAAATCTCCATCGCGCAGGAGCTCGACGGCCTGCCCGCCTTCCGCAAGTACGAAGGCTACACGGCCTATGTGGAGGGCTGGGGGCTTTACTCCGAGCGGCTCGGCAAGGACGTCGGCTTCTATCAGGATCCCTACTCGGACTACGGCCGCCTGGAGGCCGACATCTGGCGCGCCATCCGCCTGGTCGTCGATACCGGCGTGCACAGCCAGCACTGGACCCGCCAGCAGATGGTCGATTATTTCCATGAGCACTCGGCCATCGACGAGACCAGCATTCAGGCCGAAGTGGACCGCTATATCGCGTGGCCCGCTCAGGCGACGGCCTACAAGATCGGCCAGCTAAAGATTCTGGAACTTCGCGACCGCGCAAAGAAGGCGCTCGGCGACAAATTCGATCTGCGCGCATTCCACGACCAGGTGCTGGACGCTGGCGCCCTCCCGCTCGACGTGCTAACCGACCGCATCGATGCGTGGATCGCCGCGCAGAAGGCGGCCTCTCCGCCGCAGTAGTGTTTTACGCCATGCTTGGATTGCTTGCGCCGATTTCGGCGTTTCAAGTTGCCTATTCAGCGATGGATTCTCATATTCTTGATTCCGGTTAGCTGCCAAGACTACCGCCCGGAAGTTTCTTGTCTCGTACGGGATGGCGATTCAATGCTTTAAGATCTTTCTTGTCCTCGTTGAGCTGTCGAATCAGTTCCTTTAGATTCTCATTCTCTTTGTATAGATCACTGACTTGTCGATCCCTAAACTCCAGCGCCACCATGCAAACAGCGAAGATCACAAAAGGTATCACTATAATAACGAGGGCCAGCGTGGGGCTATCGTAGCCGCGGACGGCCTGTGGAGCCATCAGTAGTCCGACAACCAAGACGACCAGGAACTTCATGTGGGGCGGCTTGATCTGTGCCAACGCCTTTTGAAAAAAAGTTCCTCCCTGTACGCTGTCGTCACTCATGCTGAGCCCCCGTAGTGTTCTTCGTGCGCAGCAGATCGCGATATTTCATCGCCCTTGTGATCTTGATTCGGAGCATCGCCTTTACATCGACGCCCACCGTGCCTCTTACGATGTAATCGTAGGCCCCCAGAGCCATTGTCTCCGTGCTCGATTCGGGATCGTCATGACTCGTGATCACAATCACCTGTGTGCACGGATCCTTCATGATTGCCTCATGCAACACCTCAAGCCCTGTTGTCGAATCTCCCTCTATCAGTTGCAAGTCGGTAACCACGACATCGAAGTCGTTTGCCTGAATGAGGCTGATTGCTTCATCCCGCCCCCCAGCTTTCAGTACTTCTCGTCCTTCGCCTTTGGCTGCTTCATCGAGTGCCTCTAAACTTGTGGGAACGTCGTCTACGACAAGAATGCGTACCATTCAAACCTCCCGGCTACGAGCCGCTCTCGATTGCTGGAATGCGCAACTCAAAACAAACTCCCGGCATTCCTGTCTCTTTGATGGTGATGGTGCCATTGTGAGCCCGTATGTCCTGGACCACAATTGCCAAGCCTAAACCGTTGCCACCAGTATCCTCCTTGGTTGTCTTGAACGGAGTGAATATCCAGTTTTTCTCCGTTCCCAACTCTCCGTTTATTCCTCGGCCAGTGTCGGCAAATTCCACCACTACCTCGGTGTTGCCATCAAGACTCGCCTCCAGGGAGGCCGTGATGGTAATTGTCTTCGGACGACCTTCATTGTCCCCTGCCATCGCATCGCAGGAGTTTTTGATGAGTTCGTCGAAAACGTCAGCCAGCAGTCGCCTGTCTCCGGCGATCATTGCCTGCTTCGGCAGTTCGTGATGAATCTCGCAGTTGCTCTGCGGTGAAAGGTCGCTTACATCTCTGATCAGTTCAACCAAATCCAGCGGACATAAATCCGGCTTTTTCGGGAGTGAGAACCTTCCAAACTCAGCCAGAGTCACCTTGACTCTGGTAATCTCCTTCCCCAGCCTCTCTAGGTCCTTTTCAATGGCATCTGTAGCCGCACCGGCCATCCCTGCTCCCGGATGCAAGCGAAGATTTGCCGCTATCTCTTTTACTCTGTGATAGATTACATCCACTGTAGCCCTCAGCCGATGCCTGGACGCATTCACCGCAAACCGCCAGTTCTCGAATTCCTGCCGCTCCGCCATATCTTTTCGGAGTCTGTCGTTCTCGATGGTCATGGCCGCCACCGCGGCAAAGGCCTCAAGATCGCGGATGCAGTCTGGATCGATGCTCCCCTCGTTCACCAAGAACCGGTTGTCGCACATCAGCACGCCAATTGGCCGTCCGCCCCTCTCGCCGCTTTCAATCAGCGGAACACAGACAAAGGCGGAGTCCCGGTTGTCATGGATACCCAATTCGATCAGTCTTTCTCGAAATGGGTCGTCCTGGCCTTTGTCAACCAAAACCGCCCGCCCGCTGAGAACGCAGCGGGCGGGTGCGCCGGAGGCATCGTTCAGAGGGATAAAAGTACCCCGCACAGCGAGGCTGAGCCGGCTGTCGTTTCCACCCATTTTGATGTCGGCGCTGTATTTCGCGGCATCATCCAGCACCGCCGCGAAATCGGTTGAGGTTTCCCCATTCACGCGATTCCATATATCGTCGGCTTCTTCCTGCGAGATCGCTCCAGTCGCCATTTTTCCCTTGAGTCGATCCCCGATTGTCAAGAAAAGCATGGCGCGGCTGAAACCCACGCCTTGGCCCGCGGTTACTCCCGCCAAGAGCATCCTCAGAGTGGTATTCAAATCCGATTCCACGTCTCGGTTGCGGGCTACAATGTCGATCAGCGCTTGCAAAGACTTAACTTGGCGTTGCAGGCGTCCATCCAGCGACCGTTCCACTTGATCGTGCAAGCGCGCGGTATGAATGGCGATCGCGGCTGAGGATGCAAGAGCGGAAATAACCCTCTTGTCTTCCGCGCTGAAATCCGTGCGAGTACGATAGTTGACAAACATGCAACCTACAGCCTCATCCTCCTGCCCACCAGCTTTGAGAACTAAGGCGGCGCAGGACTCGATTTTCTCGCGCTCTATAAAGCGGCTTCCGTACCGGTGCGCACCGCCCCCGGCGCCCGCCAGCAGCCGGTTCCTAGACACCTCAGAGATGAATTGCGGCTGTTGCTGTTTGATCATTTCCCACAAAATGTCGTCCGGGCGGGTGGGACTGCTCACTCCGTCCTTGTAGTAAAAGAACCCTTCCGTTACGGGTGTACCCCCGAATAGTTTGTCGTGCGCATTGTACTGGAAGAGAGTTACACAATCGGCATCCAGCATATACAGCACGTTGCGCGCCACCTCCGTGAGCACCTGCTCAAGGTTTTGGCCGGATGCAACTGCTTGTATCACGCTCTGAAAGCGAGACAAATTCCAAGCCAATCCGGCGGCGGCAGCCAGGTTTTTCATCAGCAGGCAATTCCGTATGGCGACCTCGGCCTGCCGGGCAAACACCTTTCCCAATTCCAGTCCGTCGGCTCCAACAGGCCGGTCGCCGAAGAAGTACAGGGACAGGACTCCCTTCGCCTCACCTCCGAGCGAGAGCGGAAAAGCGGCCACCGATCGTACCTTCCAGGAGCACATCTCTGCGCTGATTGCCCGTCCATCCGAGGGGTAGATTAGAGGCTCGTCATTCTCCATCCCGGCGGAATCGGGGCGGAAGATGCACAGCAAGGCATCGGGATCTATTCCAGCCCCAGCCATCAGCAGCGGCATCGGTTTCGACGGCGATTTGGGCGACGGCTCAAGCGGCAGTTCCACGGCATGGAATACATGCACGCTGGCCAAATCGGCGCCCATGACTTCCCGTGCCTTCTCCGCGATGGCCTTCAACAAGACAAATGTTCGTTTTCGCGCGACATCCGGCCCTCGATCCCTTCCTATCTTCTCAACGGCGGCACGGTTCTCCGCGGTCAAGACCTTGTTCGAATGGGAGAATGCACAGCCCGCCTCAATCGTCCCTACCACCTCGTCCCCGTGGAGGATCGGAACCCAAACCCGGCTCAGGCTCTTATGACGGAACCGCTCGAAGATCACGCGGTCTAGCCGGTCATCCACCGGGGGGTCATCGACCCGGTCATCCTCCTCCCAACCATCAATCCTTTGAGTTTCCTTCTTGCGCACAACATCGGCCTGAATATCATCAGAGTCGAGATCATGCCACGCCCGCTTGATCCAGCCGCTCGGCACATTCCACCCGCGAAATGTTTCAACGACCTTGCGATAGTCATCGACAAGAGAAACTGTGGCGAACTCGAATCCGATTTCAGCGACCTGCGCCAAAATGGAATCGACCTCATTGTCGAGTTCCAGGCCGACAGCGGTCGCATCGCCGATTTCACGCCAAACCGAAATTAGATCGGCGGTCCGCTGTATGTTTTCCAAGCTACCCATGGGAACCCCTTCCTGAGAGATTCAAGCAATCTGTCACCGCCTTCAGTAATTCCCTGCCTGCAACGGATCAAGGCGACCACCCCAACAGATGTGAAATGATGTTTGTCTGCCTGCGTGACTTGTGCCGGTATTGGTTGCTGGGAATAGCAGTGTTTTGAGTCGCAAACAATAATACACGGTTGCTTGATCGCCAAGCGAGAAGTGTTTTCAAGGCGGCCTCGCCTGCCGATAAGACCGTTTTGGACGACATCTCTCGCAAGAGTTCACTTCACGCTTGACACCGAACATTCGACGCCAATGTGGCGATATTGGGATTCCCCAACGGCAACCTGCAAGTCAATTTGAAACAGAAGCTTGGGTCAATTGCCGTAGGGAGATCCTGGAAAGTCTCCTGGCGGTCAATGTACACCCCAGACGAGGCTCTCAATGATTCCAAGCCAATCGCAAGAACATGAACATTCGTTTTGCGGATTATTTCCCGGCTTCTGCTACTCTGAGATTGGAGCAGCCCTGCCGCAAGGGCCGGTTGGGAAGGTAAATCTGGTGTACCCCCCACCCCCCCTATCTTTTTGAGCCCTGTTTGTGGTGCATGTAATTCTGTAATCTACTTATAATAAACAAGTTATAAAATTACAATGTTAACTAAATAGTAACAAAAAATGCCCTGTTCTTGCCCTTTTATGGCCCAAAAGCCCCTTGTTTTGCCTGAAAAGCGCCCGAAATCCCTCAATTCTCGCACAGTGGTCCAAGCGAGTATTCTTGTACGTAGCACCATCACACTCATTGAAGACAAGGAAACAGAATCATGGCGGAGATCGCTGTTGAGGCCAATGTTGTACCGGCGCAGTTGCCCAAGGTTCGCATCGCCGTGCTGGGCGCGGGCAAGATGGGCGGCATCCTCTTGCAGGCCTTTTTGAAGCAGAACCTTTTCGCGCCCGAGCAGATTCACGCAACCGTCGGCCACGCCGAGCGAGCCCTTGCGCTGAGCACGCAGTGGGGCGTGGACGTGACCACCAACAACCTGGAGGCGGTGCGCCAGGCCGACTTGATCCTGGTTGGCGTAAAGCCCTTTCAGGTGCCGGATCTGATCCAGGAGATTCGCCCGGCGCTGACGCCGGACAAGACCATCATCTCCTTTGCCGCCGCGGTGAAGACGCGCGTGATTGAAGAGGCTGCGGGGATGGAGATCGCCGTGATTCGCGCCATGCCGAATACGCCTTCCGCGCTGGGCGCGGGCGCTGCCGCTCTCTGCCGCGGCCGCTTCGTGACCGCCGAAAAAATGGAACTGGCCGAGCGCATCTTTGAGACCGTGGGCCGCACCGTGACGGTGGACGAGAAGCATATGGACGCGGTGACGGGCCTCTCTGGCTCGGGTCCGGCGTACATCTACATCATCATCGAGGCGCTGGCCGAGGCGGGCGTCAAGGTGGGCCTGCCGCGCGACACAGCCACGCAACTAGCCGCGCAGACCACGCTGGGCGCGGCCAAGATGGTGCTCGAAACCGGCTACCACCCGGCGCTGCTCAAAGACGCAGTGACAACTCCCGCCGGCTGCACGGTGGACGGCATTCTGGAGTTGGAAGAGGGCGGCCTGCGCGTGACGCTGATCAAAGCCGTGATGCGCGCCACGCAGCGGGCCAAGGAGCTGGCGGCGGGGTAATCACCATGTCATCAGGAGGCCATCAAAACAATTTGGTTGTTAATTATGAACAGATGTTGTATGATGGAGGAACAAAGATTTTGCGGCAGCAGATAAGCCTTAGGGCAGCCTCTCACAAAACTTCACGTCTCACATTTACCCAAAAGCGTTTCTTTAAGGACAGAGGCCCCCGCTAATAACGGGGGCCAACATTTAGAACTCCATGAATCCAGACCGCTACGAGTCGCTCTTCACCAAAGGCAAAGATCAGGATAGGCGAACAGCCTTTGCGCATTTCCATCCGTTCATCGATTTGAACCGCAATCAGGACTATGATGCGTCATTTGTAGCAATTGCAGAGAAGACTTTTGAAGGCAAGGAATCGTGGTATTTCACGCAAGCGAAGTTTGAGCAGCGATATAAGTTGAAGCCTCCCAAGCTGCGCAACTATCTTCTTTATACTTTCGCTCGTCTCATAGACCTGGAGAAGGATGACGGTGGCGGTTATTTTATCGAAAGTACTGACCAGAATTGGATTTGCTTCAATTCTGGTCTGCAAGACAAACACTCGGTAGATCTTTTCTGTATCTTTGAGCGATACCACGGGCCTTTGAATTCCTCGTTGCAGCCTGTTTGCGACTGGGTATACAAAGGAACGGAAACCGCCAGATCGCCAGTCTTCCGTCAGCACTTTGCCTTGCGTCAACCTAGGCTTGCTTGGTACTCAAGCGACAGCAGGGACTATGTTTTCAACACGGAATATGCACTGGACACAGATGTATTCGACCATATGTTCGATCGAGCAAAGGAGCGCTCTGGATTTCCGCCGGATGCGACGGATGAATCAGTTCGCAATTATCTCCGGGGAGCTTTGGAAAACCTTATTCCGAAGATTCGACGCAACTATAAGACTGCTATTCCGGTCTATTTTATTGGCGAAAAGCGAATGCAGCTGCTCTTGCCATTTCATTCCTCAAACGGCTCGGATATTTCGTGTTTCTTGGTCGAGCGGGATGACGTCAACCGGTGCTACCAAATTCGAACAATCCTCGACATGGACCAGGCTTATTTCAATGCCCGCCTGATCACACGGCCCGATAAGGAATGGCTGAACCCATGATGCCGCGATTTGTCTATTCCAATTACATTGTTATTTTGCGGTGGTCTAACAAATAACCTTGCCCACACAACGCCCAACCTGGTTGCCTACCTATCTACCGGAACTCGACGGCCTGCGCGGGCTGGCGATTCTGGGCGTAGTGATCTATCACTGCGACTACAAGCAATTGGAGCGCACCAGCCTGCACGGAGCGGTCCAGTGGGGATGGGCTGGAGTCATTCTCTTCTTTGTGCTCTCCGGCTTTTTGATAACCTCCAATCTGCTGGGGATGCGCCAGAAGCCGCGCTACTTTCATAACTTCCATGCGCGGCGGGCGCTGCGCATCTGGCCGGTGTATCTGCTGACGCTGGCCTTTGTCTATCTGAATGCGCCTTGGTATGTTGGCGCAAGCGTGATGGACGCCGCAAAGACCGCTCCGTGGTGGGCTTACTTTCTTTTTCTTCAGAATCTCTTTCATCTGACGCTCCCGCCTGCGCTGGGGCCGACGTGGGCGCTCGCTCTGGAAGAACAGTATTACTTTTTCTGGGCGCCGATTGTGCGCTTCCTGCGCAAGCCGTGGATGCTGGGTGTTGTGCTTTCAGCCGCGCTGATTTGCTCGCCGCTAACGCGCCATTTGAATCCCGTCTGGCTTTGGGGCTTGCCGACGCATACGCTGATCAAGCTGGATGGGATTGCGTTGGGCAGCCTGATGGCTCTTGGGCTTTATACGCTGAGGCTGACGCGGCGGGTCTGGCTCTGGATGGGCTTAGGAGCGTTTGCGGCAGGCATGGCTGCCGCGGCTACGGTGGCCGGAGGAACATCGCTGCTGGATACGGCACTGGCAATTGGCTTTGGCGGGGCGGTGCTGGCGGCGCTGGCCTCGACTGGCGCGCGCAACCCCGTGAGCGCCATGCTGCGCTGCGGGCCGCTGGCTTTTTATGGGCGCATCAGCTACGGACTGTACATGACTCACATTCTGGTCTTTGTCTACTTTGGCTGGTTTGATAAAAATATGAGCGGCTATGGAACAGCCGGGATTCTCGCTGTCGTTGCCTTCCGGCTGGCGGCTACGACCGTGGTTGCCACAGCGATGTGGTATGGCTTTGAATCGCAGGTTCTCAAGCTGAAAAGGTATTTCTAGTGAGTCTCTTGCAGGATTTCTGCGATAAGTACATTGAGTGGTGGGGATTCCGAACATCGGAATAGGGCGCCCGTCAGGGCGCCCGTCCCAACCTGACGTAATGGACATTCCAGCGCCAAGCCGAATTACGCTGTTTCAGCTTCCGCGTGAAAAACCGCCAACTGACAACTGACAACTGATAACTGACAACTGATAACTGACAACTGACAACTGACAACTGATAACTGACAACTGATAACCGACAACTGACAACTGACAACTGACAACCGACAACTACTCAAGCATCTGCAAATCCAGCGGTTCTTCAAGCAAATATTCTTTTCCGCGCAGGCAACCCAATGCCCGCTTCAATGCTGGCGTGGTGCATGGCTCCACCGTCATCACAAACGGCAGCGCGTGAGGAGAAAATCCCGGCTTCTGCACGATGGCGCGGATGTTGATGCCCTCGCTGGCCAGCGCCACGGTAATATCGGCGATAATTCCCGGCTTGTCGTTGACCATGAAGCGGATGTAATGCGGAACTTCAAACTCGGCGCTCAGCCGCGACGCAGCCGCCGGAACCTTCACTCTGCGCGACCCGTGCGCCAGCGCCAGCAGGTCGCTGACCACCGCAACCGCCGTCGGATGCCCTCCAGCTCCGTGGCCGCTGAAGACCACATCGCCGCCGTAGTGGCCGCTGAAGATCACCATATTCTCCGTGCCCCGCGACCAAGACAAAGGCGAGTGCAAGTCCACCAGCATCGGCCCCACCGTCGCCGCAACCTGGCCGTTCGTCCTGTCGGCCCGCGCAATCTGCCGGATCGTGCAACCCAGCTCGCGCGCATAACTGAAGTCCACCGCGGCAATCGACGTGATCGCCTGCGGCACAATCTCCTCCGGGTCCACGGCAACGCGCAGCGCCAGACGCATCAAGATCGCAAGTTTGGCCCGCGCGTCAAAGCCGCCCACATCCTCCGTCGGATCGGCCTCTGCATAGCCCAGCCCTTGCGCATCGGCCAGCACCGGAGCGTACTCGGCGCCCTCCTGCATCTTGCTCAGAATAAAGTTGCAGGTGCCGTTCAAAATTCCTTCAATGCGCTCGATATGATCTCCGGCCAGTCCCTGCTCCAGCCCAGGAATCACCGGAACCCCACCTGCCACCGCCGCGCCATATTTCAGGTGTCCGCCCGACGAGGCAGCCAGCCGCTCCAGTTCCACGCCGTGAAAGGCGATCAGCTTTTTATTCGCCGTCACCACGCTCTTGCCAGCCCCAAGCGCGCGCCGCACCCACGTCCCCGCCGGCTCCAGCCCTCCGGCTAGCTCCACCACCACATCGACGTCGGAAGCCAGCACCGCCTCCGCATCCTCGCTCCACGTCACGCTCGATGGAACCCAATCCGCCTTTCGCTTCGCCAGGCTGCGGGCGTAGATATGCGCCAGTTCAATCCCCTCGGGCCGCGACTCCACCAGGATCCGCGCCACCGAACTCGCCACCGTCCCAAAACCAAAAAGTGCAATGCGCAGCGGCCGCCTTACGCGGGATTCCTGGACTGAAACATCGCTCGGTTGCACTGCTAGATTCAACTCGGACATGGTCTTTCCCTCTTGAGCGTGATTCAAAATCTCAATAACATGATGATACCTGACCGCTGCCAATCCATCCCCAATGCCTTTCCAACCTTTAACGGATTGACGCAATATGACTCTCGTGTAACATCAATCCCAGATGCGGTACTCCCCGTTCCTCTTCCCTAATCTGCAATGCTCTCTCGCTGCTGCACTCCTCGCGGCCGCTTCCATCCCCGCTCTCGCCAACGTCTTCGCCACGGTACATGGTGTCGTTCACGATCCCCGGCACCGCCCCATCGCCGGCGCAAATGTAACCCTCCAGGCCGCCGATTCCGCCTTCAGCCTCACCACCGTCACCGGCCCCGACGGCGAATTCGCCCTGTCCCAGGCCCCTATCGGCGTCTATCGCATCCAGGTCTCGGCTCCCGGATTTGCCACCATCACCCAGCCCCTCAACCTAGCCTCGGGAACAAACCCAATCATCCATATCGCGCTGCCCATCGCACCCACCACGCAGTCTGTCACTGTCAATGGCCTGGCAACCAATCTCTCCTCCCCCGACTCCGCAACCACCACCACTCTTATCACCCGCGCCGACATCGACCAAACCCCCGGCGCGGACCGCACCATCGGCATGGAGATGATCACCGACTTCGTCCCCGGCGCCTACATGACCCATGACATGCTGCACATGCGTGGCGGCCATCAGACCAGTTGGCTGATCGACGGCATCGCCATCCCCAACACAAAAATCGCCTCCAACGTAGGCCCGCAGATCGACCCCAAAGACATCGACTCGCTTGAAACCCAACGCGGCAGTTATGCCGCCGACCTTGGCGACCGCACGTATGGAGTTTTTAACGTCCTGCCCCGCAATGGCTTTGAGCGCAATCGCCAAGGTGAAGCCCTGCTCTCCGGCGGCAATCTTGGCGCCGGCGAAGCTCAACTCTCCCTCGGCGACCACTCGCAGAAAAATGCCTGGTACGCCAGCCTCGCCGGCTCACGCTCCAACTACGGCCTTGCCCCGCCCATCGTCCAGACCTATCACGATGCCACGAATTCGCGGAGCGGCTTCCTCTCGCTCATCCGCAATCAAACGCCCAAAGATCAACTCCGCCTCAACGCCCAATACCGCCAGGATTACTTCGACATTCCCTACGATCCGAATAAGAATGACTGGGAGCAAGAGCCCCCGGATGGCTACCTCTCCGCGGGCCTGCGCGATGCCCAATTCGAGCGTGACAGCTTCCTCATCGCCAACTGGGTGCATACCTTTTCACCCAAGGCGATTCTCTCTGCCGCGCCCTTCTATCACTTCAATCAAGCCGACTACGATTCGCTCCCAACCGACACCCCCGTCGCCACCACCTGGCATCAAGGCTCCAACTACGCCGGCGCGCAGGCAGACGTCCACCTCGACGCCAGCCCGAACAGCTTCTCCGCCGGCCTCTATTCCTTCTTCCAGGCTGAAAACGACCTCTTCGGCGTCGCAGCCGCTGGTAAATGCGTCACCAACAACAATCCCTGCAATCAACCCGCCGGCAAAGACGCCGGCCTGGTCGAGTTCTATCTCGCCGACCACCTCCGCCTCGGCCAGTACGTGACTCTCATCGGTGGCGAGCGCTTCTCCATCTACCGTGCCTGGCTCAACGAATCCGCCATCTATCCCCGCCTCGGCGCAACCCTGCAAATTCCCGGCCTGCACTGGGTTCTGCGCGGCTTCTATGGACACTTCTTCCAGCCCGCTCCCATCCTCACCGTCTCCAGCTCGGTTCTCAATTACGCTAGCCAGCAATCCTCCGGCCCCAACACCTTCACCCCAATTCCCTCTGAGCGCGATGAAGAGCACCAGTTCGGCATTCAGATCCCTTACAAGGGCTGGCTCCTCGACGTTGCCAATGTGAAGAACCGCGTCAACAACTTCCTCGATCACTCCAACCTCGGCGAGTCCAACATGTACTTTCCTATCGCCGTCGATGGAGCCCTCGTTCGCGCCTGGGAGCTGACTCTGCGCTCGCCTCAGTTGGCCCGCCTCGGCCAATTCCATCTGACTTACTCGAATCAAATCGCCCAGCAGCGCGGCAACATCATCGGCGGCTTTACTTGCAGTGTTCCCAATGACCCCGCCTGCGACCTCGGCCCCAACTACACGCCCGTAGACCACGATCAGCGCCAGACCCTCAACACCGGCTTCACGGCGAACCTTCCGCTGCACACCTGGTTCTCATCGAATCTCTACTACGGCTCCGGTTTCTCCAACGGAATGCAGGCTTCGGCGCAAAGCCCCTATCAGGGCCCTTATCTGCCCGTGCACACCACCTTCGACCTTTCCGGCGGACACCAGATCGGCCAGAATTGGAAGCTCTCCGCCAGCATCCTCAACGTCACCAACCATCGACTCCTGGAAGATACCTCGCTCACCATCGGCGGCTTCCACTACAACGATCCAAGAATGATCCGGGCCGAACTCCGCTATCGCTTCCACTTCTAACCCGCAAACACAATGTGCGTCTTTCCAGCTTCCCCTTCTCCATTTTGCACGGAAGGCGCACGCGCCGGGTGCCCGCAATGCCTAAGAGCAAGATCGACACCGCGGAAATGCCCACGTCCCAATCCCATAAAGTTTGTCTTTTCATCCAGAAAAATGTCGCAAAGGTAACCTCGAAGCTATTGCCTCCCCCTGCTTTGGCCGAAAAACAAGCCAGCGGCGAGAGCTTGCCTTGCGCGGCCAAGGTCCAAGGCGCGCTTGCACGGGGAGGCAATCATCGGCGGTCGAATGCGATTGGGAGATCTGCTGATCCAGGCGGGTCTGGTGAACACTCAAGATGTGGCCGCGGCGCTGGAGCGCCAGGCGGGCAATGGCAGGCGTCTGGGCGACAACCTGGTGGATTTGGGCGTAATCGAGCGGAAGGCGCTGGACGGCTTTCTGATGCGCATTCCCGCCGAGCCGGCCAGCATCGAGGCGACCGGAATTGACGACGTGGATCTGCTGGCTCTGATGATGAAGCTGATCTACGTTGGCCGGCTCTCCACTTGCCGCGAGTTCATTGAAGCCATCAAGCTGCCCTATCACATTGTCGAGCAGTTGGTGCAGATGGCCGTGGACCGGCAACTGCTGCGCGCGCTCGGGATGCGCGATTCCAATAATCCCATCGACCTGGGCTACGCCTTCACCGACGAGGGCAAGCGCTGGACCATCGACGCGCTGGAACGTATGCACTACGTGGGGCCCGCGCCGGTCACGCTGGCCGATTTCACCTTCCAGGTGAGTCTGCAGAAGCTGACCAATGAGCTGATTACCTTCGACCGGATTCAAAAGGCGCTGGGTGAGCTGACCTTCGATGCCAGTCTGGTGGAGCAGAGCGGACCGGCGCTCAACTCTGGACGCGCCATGCTGCTCTACGGCCCGCCGGGCAACGGCAAAACCTCCTTTGCGTTTTCTCTGGGCAGCGTCTATAGCGATGTGATCTATGTGCCGTACGCGATCAGCGTGGAGAGCGAGATCGTCTGCTTCCATGATCCAAGCATTCATCTGAAAATGAAGCCGAGCGAGCTGGGCGACGAGGAACTTGTCTCGTTTGTCCGGGCAGAGGAGTACGACGCCCGCTGGGTGCCCTGCCGCAGGCCGTTTGTGGCCACCGGCGGCGAATTGACGCTGGAGATGCTGGATCTGCGCTATGACCCTACGGGCCACTTTTACGAGGCGCCGCTGCACATGAAAGCGCTGGGCGGTTGCTTTGTCATCGACGACTTCGGGCGGCAACTGGTGAGTCCCAAGAGCCTGCTCAACCGCTGGATTGTTCCGCTGGAAAATCGCGTGGACTACATGAGGCTGCAAACCGGAAAGAGCTTCAGCGTTCCCTTTGAAGAACTGGTGATCTTCTCCACCAATATGGAGCCGGAAGATTTGATGGACCCGGCCTTCCTGCGCCGCCTGCCCTACAAGATCGAGGTGGGCGCGCCCAGCCTGGAGCATTATCGCGAGATCTTTGGCAAGGAGTGCGCGCGCCAGGGATTCACAATGCCCGATGAGATCTTCGCCGGGATTATACGGAAGCTGACGGTGGAAAAAGGGTTGGAGCTGGCGGCCTATCAGCCCAGGTTTATTGTGGATCAGGTAGCGGCCACCTGCCGCTTCATGCGCCAGCCGCCGCACTTTGAGCCGCGCTTCATCGACTACGCGCTGAACAATCTGCGCGTGCACCGGGAGGCGTGAGGTGCATCGATGCACGAGAGAGAACGGGAATTGCATTACTTGTATTGTTGAGGTTGGAGGTGCATATATGGGTTCCGCTCTCTCTCTCCGATTGCCTGAAGATTTGTAACTGCGCCTGCAAAAGCTGGCCAAGCGCACCGGACGCAGCAGAACGTATACCCTGGACGAAGTGGTGAAGCGGCTTGGCCTGGCCTGGTTGATTGAGTTTGAAAGAACGGCCGAGAAAGAACTTCACAAACTCGATAAGCAAGTTGCTCTGCGCATCGTGAGGTTCTTGCGTGAGCGGGTAGCGTTCTCGATAATCCACGCAGCATAGGCGAAGCTCTTGCCGGCTCCATGTTGGGCAATTACTGGAAGTACCGGGTGGGGGATTATCGCATCATTGCGGGTATTCAAGATACAAAACCGTACATTCAGTGCAGGGCAATCGCATTTGAAAATCGACTCGCCGCATTTCTTTCAAAATCGCCCCATCCTTGTGCGGCTTTTTTGCGGAGAATTGATTCCCCAGCGCGCACAATAAAAGCAGCGGTACCACGAGGCCCAAATGATCGTCGCCAAAACTTCAGCCCGCGCACTCAGTTTCTCTTCGCTGCCCCCTATTTCTTACTCCTTGTTTCGTCGATTCTTCGCCAAAAATCCCTGCGACCCCCACCCCCCCCTACCCCTTTTTGCCTCCTCATATTTTGTAACTAGCACGATTTGAATAAGTTACGGCATAAATCTAGTTACAATCAGTGATATTTAAGTGCCTTTTTTGGCCGTTTTTGGCTAAATATGACCCTCTTTTTGCCAAAAACGCCCCTTTTTTCGCCGATTTCCGCCACTGTTTTCCGCCAATCTTTCGCAAACTCAGCCCTCATTCCAGAGCCTCCAAAACACCTGCCTTTATTCTTTCGCCCAAGCTTCAAATGCAATTGCCCTGGCATTCAAGTGGTGAGGTTAGGAAATCGACGCGAAGTATATCGATGAAATCTATGGAAATCCAGTAATCCTAAAAACGGCAGTTGCACACAGTCATCCGCGATCTGCATCGAGGTTTGGAGCCTCTGAAACTTGTTGCTTTGTAATCAGGGCACGACTTCTAGCCTGCCCTGAGCGGAGTCGAAGGGGGCCGCAAAGGGCTGAAAGGAAAGCTGGGCTTTACAGGCTGCGGAAAAACTCATCGCGAGGCGATTCCCAAAGGCTTTGTAATCAGGGCACGACTTCAGTCGGGCCAATAAAGCCAATCATATCAACGTAGGGCTTTAGCCCCTGCTACGCTCAATCGTGATTGCAACTTCCGAATAGCCCTTTTTCCGCAGCCTCTTTAGCCCCTGCAAAATTTCGGCCCGGCGAACTACCATGGTTCGGCTTCTTCTCGATCATCGATTTTCGACTGCTCCGCACCTCACCCAAATGGTGAAATCGTCAATCGCTGCAAGAAGTTTCACCTTGAAGAAGATAACCAATTCAAGGCTGGATCGACTGCCGTTTTTAGGGTTATAGCAATAGATAAAGTAGCCCCACATCAAACACGATGAGATTGCGTCCGATGTGGGGCTTCCAGATTGGTAGACAACGGTTAGATCGCGGTTTCGCCGCGCTCGTCGTTGCGGATGCGGATGGCGTCGTCGATCTTGCTGATGAAGATCTTGCCGTCGCCGATGCGTCCGGTGCGGGCCGAGGCGATGATGGCTTGCAGGGTCTTGTCCTTCTGCTCGTCGGCAACCACCAGCTCAATCTTTACCTTGGGCAGAAGATCGACCGTGTATTCGCGGCCGCGGTAGAACTCGGTGTGGCCCTTCTGACGGCCATGGCCGCGGGCTTCAAGAATCGTCATGCCTTCAATGCCTGCCTCGAGCAGGGCGTCCTTGACGGCATCCAGTTTGGAGGGTTGGAGAATGGCTTCAATTTTGATCATGCAAAAATGCCTCGTCTGACAGCGTAACAGGCGAGGGGGGTGTTTGTGCCAGCCGCGCCGTTATTTTATTGATTTCTGCCGGGATTTCGATTCCCACCCTGACCGCAAAAGCACGATACGCAGGTCCTTCCACTCCGCTGCGCTTGGTTCAGGATGCCAGTGGCGAGGGTGAGGCGTCCAGAGGTTTGAGATGAAGCGCGGAAGCATGAGGCGCTCAGCACGGGTAGCCGGTTGGCGGTATTCTAAAGTCAGGCACATGTATTCAACCGGCGGCAATCGCGGCGAAAAGCTCTCCACCTTGAAGTTGACGGTGGTGCAGTACGGCATCTTGTTCATGATGCTGGCGCTGACGGCGGGGCTGTGGCGGCTGCAGGTGCTGGGGGCGGATAACTTCAGGCTCCTGGCCGAGCAGAATCGCGTCCGCAAGGTTCCGCTGATGGCCGGGCGGGGCAAGCTCTTTGACCGCGAGAACCGGCTGATTGTGGACAACTATCCTTCGGTCTCGTGCTTTTTGGTGCGCGAGCAGAATCGCAATGTGGATGCTGACCTGCCGCTGATTGCCAAGGGGTTGAACCTGGATCTGGAGCAGTTGCGCGCAACGCTGCGGCGCTACCGGGCAGCGCCGGGCTATCAGCCGATTCCGATCAAGCTGGATGTGACGGCGGACGAGACGGCCTTTATCGAGGCGCATCGCAACGAGTTGCCGGAGCTGGAGACGATCGACGAGGAGCGGCGGCTCTACCCCCGCGACGGATTTGCTGCGCACTTGATTGGATACGTGGGCGAGGTGAGCGAGGATATGCTCAACGATCCGCGCTATGCCTATTACATGCCGGGCGACGTGGTGGGCAAGGCGGGCGTCGAGGAGACGTACGACCAGTTGCTGCGGGGCCAAGACGGATCGCGCGATGTGGTGGTGGATAGCCACGGGCGCGAGGTGGGCTACCTGCGGACGCAGCACGCGATTCCAGGGCAGGATCTGAAGCTGACCATCGACATCGACATACAGCGGGCGGCCGAGCTGGCGCTGGGCGATGCGAACGGCGCGGTGGTGGTGATGGACCCGCGCAACGGCGAGATTCTGGCCATGGTCTCGCACCCCAGCTACGACCCCAACGCCTTTGCCGTGCGCATCAACCGCAAGGACTGGAGCGATCTGGTCACGAATCCCAATCACCCGCTGATGAACAAGGCGATTCAGGATCAACTCGCGCCGGGTTCGACCTTCAAGATCATCATGTCCGCGGCTGGGCTGGAAGAGGGCGTGGCGCAGGACATGCATGTGAATTGCGTGGGCGGAGCGGATTTTTACGGGCGCTTCTTCCACTGCGATCATCATCACGGCGTACTCACGATTCAAGAGGCGATCCCGATGTCGTGCGACACGTTTTTCTATACGCTGGCGCAGAAGCTGGGCATCGATACGATATCGAAGTATGCGACCGAATTTGGCCTGGGGCAGAAGACCGGTGTCGATCTGCCGGATGAGAAGGCCGGCGTGATGCCGTCCACGCAGTGGGAGATGAAGACCTATCACCAGCGGTACTATCCGGGCAACACGATCTCAGTGGGCATTGGCCAGGGCGAAACCCAGGTGACGCCGATTCAGTTGGCGCGGGCTCTGAGCGGCATTGCCTCCGACGGCCATTTTGTGCGGCCGCATGTCGTGGACCCGGCCCAGCTTCCGCCCGGATTTCATCAAGGAGTGATGGAGAATTACCCCGGCTCTGGCGATGTGACGGTGCCTATGGAGCCAGATACCTGGATGACGATTACCGACGGCATGGCCGCCGCGACGACTCCCGGCTTGTATCACACTGCCGAGGCCGCGCACATGGAAGGCGTGGATTTTGCCGGCAAGACGGGAACGGCGCAGGTGGTGGGCGGCGGGGATACGCACACCAAAGGCGGCTCGAAGACTCCAAATGCCTGGTTCGTGGGGATGATTCCGCGGCGAAATCCGGAGATTGTTATTTGTGTGTTGCAGGAGCATGGCGACTGGGGTTCAGGCTCGGCGATGATTGCCCAGCACATCGCGATTGCCTACGTGAACAAGAAGCGGACGCAGGACCACAATGTGCCGGATCAGGCCGGTGCCAATAAACCTGTTGAGATGGGCGCCATCTGGACAGTTCCGCAAACAACTGGAGGCAAGGGAGCCGCGCGGCAGGATTCGGCCCTTCACGCGGGGCATTTCTTCATCAATCCTGACCCGCTGCCCGCTGTTGTGGCCACCGGTCATCCGGCGCTGCCCGGTTGGCTGCTGGCGCTGCCGCTACGCTTTAAAGAAAGTCTGCCCTGATGCGCAGGATACTGAGCTTTCGCGATTTCGATTGGGCGCTGCTGGGCATGGTGCTATTGCTTTGCACGGTCAGTGTGCTGGAGATTTATTCGGCGACACTGCACACTAAATATATCGGCTTCCACACCAAACAGATCTTCTGGATCGGCGGCGGCCTGGCGGCGATGTTTCTCTTTTCCAAAATCGACTACCACCGTCTGCTCGATTGGGCTCCGTGGGCTTATGGCGTGAGCCTGGTGGCGCTGGTGGCCGTGAAGCTGGTGGGAAGCAAAGTGCTGGGGGCGCGGCGCTGGATCAAGATTGGGCCGATGCATTTTCAGCCGTCGGAGTGGGTGAAGCTGATTCTGATTCTTGCGGTGGCGCGGTACTTTGCCAATCTGGGCGCGCGCAATCTGACATGGAAAGAGATTTTCAAGGCCTTTGCGCTGGTGGGCCTGCCGATGATGCTGGTGCTGGTGCAGCCGGATCTGGGAACCGCGCTGACCTATACTCCGATTCTGGTGGCGGGCCTGTTTCTGGGCGGCATCAATATTCGCCAAGGGCTGATTCTGCTGACTTGCGGAACGCTGCTGATTGCCGGAGTATGGACCAGCGGCAAAGTGCTGAAGCCTTATCAGAAGGCGCGTCTGACCAGCTTCATCAACCCGGACAGCGACCCCAAGGGCACCGGCTATCAACTTCTGCAATCGAAGATCGCGGTGGGCTCAGGCGGCATCTGGGGCAAGGGTGCGGCCAAGGGAACGCAGACGCAGGGCGACTTCCTGCCAATTCCCCATGCGGACTTCATATTTGCCGCTTTTGGCGAGGAGCACGGATTTATAGGCGCGCTTTTCGTGCTGCTGCTATACTTTTTCATATTGATGCGTTTGATTCAGAACGCTCAAACAGCCGCGGACCTGTCCGGCTCCTTGGTTATTATGGGGGTGGTGGCTGTGTTGACCTTTCAGATCGCGGTCAATGTGGGCATGGTCATCGGTTTTATGCCCGTCACCGGAATTCCTTTACCGTTAATGAGTTACGGAGGTTCTTCGGTGCTGTTTACGTTCCTGGCGCTGGGTGCGGCGATGAATGTCCGTATGCGCCGGTTCGTCAATTAAGTTTTTCTTGCAGGTTTACCTCTTGTCTTCCCTGGAAGAGTACTGGAAACAAGAGTTTTATTTTCAGTAGTTTCGCCGGCCAGGTCCGGATGGATCGCGCGCCCGGCAGGATTGGGTTCATGAGTACGCAGAGACGGGCAATCCGTTGGCAGCGTCGTAGTTGTGCGGAATGGGCGGGAGCATCGGGGCTGGAAGGCCTCGCTCCGGTCGCGTTGCAAGCCCGTGCAAGCGCCAGCGATGGAACGGCCCCGCCGCGAACAGCGGAAGGTTTGGCCACAAAATCTCTGCAATCGGGTTACCGGATCGTACAGCTTGTTCAGCTTGTTCAATTAGTCCAGTTTGTACGGCGTTGTCTGCTTGTACAACTTGTACAACTTGCACAACTTGTTCAGCTTGTTCAATTTGTTTCGCAGCAGGACGACCGCCATGGCTCGCCGCCCTCAGGGGCAGAGCGCCGGGCGATCTCCGTAAGACCAGCGAATCACGGATCATCCCCTCGCCACATCCCTCTCCTCTCCGGCCTCGCGCGTCTTCGTCTAACCTTGCCGCATGTCCCAGCAGGCAGACGCCGCTGGGCGGAAAGGTACGATGGCAAAGGAAATATGCATCTCCAGCACGCCACATGAGACGCGGCTGGCAATCCTTGAAGACGATCAACTCGCGGAGATTTATTACGAACGCGAAAACGAATACACGCTGGCCGGATCGATTTACAACGGCCGCGTGACGCGTGTGCTGCCGGGCATGCAATCGGCATTTGTGGACGTGGGCCTGGAGCGCGACGCCTTCCTCTACGTAACCGACTTCCTCGAGTTGGAAGATCCGGAAGAGACCGACGAGTTGGAAAAGGCCGCGGCCAGCGGCGGTAACACTCCTCCGCGCGAAGTGCGGCACGGTCAGGCTGCGGAAGTCCGTAGCGAAATTCGTGGCGGACGCCCAGCGCAAAAGCCTGAGCAGAGGCTGGAACAAAAGCCTGACCAGAGGCAGGAAGCCCGTCCAGCGCAGGTCCGCCCGGTCCAGGAAAAGGCCGCTCCGGAGCGCCGCGTGACGGTCGAGGCTGTACCCGAGGCAGAGATAGCATCGCTGCCGGCAGCCGGATCGTTCAGCTTCTCAGAGCAGGCCGAGGGCGATCTTGAATCAGGTGAGCCCGGCGCCAAGCGCTGGCGCGGACGCCGTCGCCGCCGTGGCGGCCGTGGCGCGGCAGGCCAGCAAGAGGATCAGGCTGCGAGCCATGAAACCCCCACAACCTACGTTGAAGAAGTAACCGAAAGTGAACCCGATTCGGAGCCCGAGGTTGCGCCGCAGATTCAGGCATCGGGTGAAAGGCCGTTCTCGCAAAGTTGGACTGAGCCGGCGCAGCGTTCTGAAAGCGCGCCAGCCGCTGCACCAGTTCCATTTGTCATGCCTGGCGAGTCGCTGTCCAGGTATGGTGGCGCTCGGGCAGAGGGCGCGTCGGCAGGCGCTGCTGAGACCACGGCTCCGGCCCGGCCCAAGAGCAGCTTCAAGCCCGCATCGCTGATCGAGTCGCCGATCCAGTGGGACGGCAGTGGCTTGATGCCGGGCGAATCGCTCTCCAAGCATGGCAAACGTGACGCCGAACCTGCACCAGAGACACAAATCGAAGCTGAGGCTGAAGTACAGAAAAGTACTTACGATGCCCACGAGGCGGGCGGAAGCGCTCCGGATGCTATCGAAGAACAAGATTTTCTGGAGGAGACGACCGAGGCAGCTCCTGAAGCTTCTGCTCCAGCTCTGACGGATGAACAACTGGTAGAGGAAGAGTTGGTCGAGGAAGAACTGACCGAAGAAGAGATGGTTGAAGAAGATTTCTTCGAGCAAGAGTCGATTGAAGAAGAGCCTGAAGCCACGGCTCCCGCTTTGATCGAGGATCACATCATCGAGACAGTGATCGAGACGCCTTCAACCGAGGAAGCGGTGGCATCTGCGGTTACCAGGCAGGACGAGGTGGTTACGGAACACGCGCAGGACGGGCCTGTTGCCGCCGAAGCCGCCGAACCCGAGCCCATATCCATACCCGATGCGGCCGCGTCGCGCAACGCGACCGCGTCTCACAACATTGATCCGCTGCCTCCCACAAAGTTTCGGCTCTTTGGCCTGGGCAAAAAGAAAGTCGAAGCGGAGGCGGCAAAACCGGCAGCCAAGTCTGCCGCGGTTTCGTCCTACGCTCCCGGCAGCGGCCTCATCGAGGAAGAAATTATCGAGGAAGAGGAGTTCGACGCGCCGCGTCACGCGCACCGCATCAAGGGCGGAGACCATGAGTCGGACGACTTTGAAGAAGAGACGCTGCCCACCAATCTTCGCTCCGGCGACCTGGGTGAGATGCTGCAAGAGGCGCACCTTGACCACCGCATCCAGTTGAACTTTGACGGCAACACGGATGACGATGACGAGGAGAGCGACGAGGACGAGGCCACAGCCGAAGGCCAGCCAGCCGCCGGAGGCGCAGGCCAGCAGCGCCGCGACCGCAACGTACGCGGTGGCCGTCGCGGCCGTGGATCACAAGGCGCACAGGGTGCAGCGCCCAGTCAGGGAAACCGAGGCCGCGGCCCATCGCGCCGCTCGGCGCAGATGTCCGACCTGCCGATTATCAGCGACTTGCTCAAGCCCAACCAGGAGATTCTGGTTCAGATTGCCAAGGAGCCCATCGCCAAGAAGGGCGCGCGCATCACTTCGCACATCGCGCTGCCCGGCCGCTTCCTGGTCTTCATGCCGACCGTTACGCACATCGGCGTGAGCCGCAAGATTGCCAGCGAAGAGGAGCGCCAGCGGCTGAAGCGGATTCTGGTGCATGAGCGCGGCGAGGCCAGCGGCGGATTCATCGTCCGCACCGCGGCCGAGGGCGCCTCGGAAGATGAGTTGCGCACCGACCTGCGCATGTTGCTGAACCTCTGGGCGGAGATCAAAAAGCGCTCCGACGAATCCAAGTCGCCGGCCTTGATTTATCACGATCTGGGGCTGATCGAGCGTATTCTGCGCGATCAGGTCAGCAGCAACTTCTCTTCGATCTGGGTCGATTCCGAGGCCGATTACGAACGCATTGTCCGCTTCCTGAACCGCTTCTCGCCAACGCTGGTCCGGCGCGTCAAGCTTTACACCAAAGAGACGCCGCTCTTCGAGCACTTCGGTATTCAGGATGAAATCTCGAAGGCTCTGCGCTCCAAAGTCTGGCTCAAGAGTGGCGGCTCCATCGTCATCAATCAGACCGAGGCGCTGGTGGCCATCGACATCAATACCGGCAAATATGTAGGCAAGTCGGCGCGGCTTGAAGACACTATCGTCAAGACCAATCTTGATGCGGTGCCGGAGATTGTGCGCCAGATTCGCCTGCGCGACCTGGGCGGCATCATTGTGATTGATTTTATCGACATGGACGACCGCAAGAACCGCTTCAGGGTGATGGCCGCTCTGGAAGAGGCTCTCAAGAGCGACCGCGCGCCGACCAAGGTCTTGCAGTTCAACGACTTTGGCCTGGTGGCGATTACTCGCAAGCGCGTCAAGCAATCTTTGGAACGGACTCTCAGCGTGCCCTGCCCCACCTGCCAGGCCACCGGCATGGTCAAGAGCCCGACGACGGTCTGCAACGAGATCTACACCGAGTTGCGCAAGATGAAGAAACACTTCGAGGGTGCTGACGTACTGCTCCGCGTCAACCCCGAGACAGTGAAGGTTCTCAAAGCCAACAACGGAAGCTGGCTCACCGAATTCGAGGAGTTGGTGAGCAAGAACATCCTCGTCAAGAGCGATGCCACGCTGCACCCGGAGCAGTTTGATATACAGGGGTAGCGAGTTAGCAGGTTAGCGAGTCAGAAAAACAGCGAATGCCGGAGCGGTGCTCCGGCATTCGCTGTTGCTGCTCAATCCAAACAGACGCTATTGATCCGGCGCGATCCTAGAGTGAAGGTACCCACTGATTCCGCGTATTTTGCGGGATGGATCGGGCACCCAGCAACGAACCTTGTGCGAGCGAATCGTGAGCGGCTGCCGCACCGCAGACGCCTACTCGTTGGCTTCGATGCGGCGGCCATGCGGGTCTTGCAGGCCGCGAGTGTTGATGCGGAAGAGGGCGGCAAAGGCGCGCAACTGGTCGCGGCTGAGGCCCAACTCTTGCTCGAAGACAAACCAGCGCACGCCCTCGGTGCAGGGCGGTGTGCTGAGCGATCCCATGTAGGTCCAGTAGCCGCGGTCGGCGGGGAGCAGGCCGGCGGTGCTCACCATATCGTCAACCTTCCCGGTTGCGCCAGCGGTTCGGGGCAGGTGCGGCCAGAGGGCGGCGAGGGTGGCGTTGGGGTTGCCGATGTCCTCAACGAGGCGGATGGCGAGAATGGCGAGTTTGCCGTCGGCGCTCTTGTGCAGGAGCTGAATCTCCATGTCGCTGAGCTTGCCTTTGACGGTGGCCTCGCTGGGGTGGTGGAAGCTGTATTCGACCAGATCGTAGCGCACGCCGCCAGCGACGATGTAGCTGCCCGGATCGACTTTGGCGACGATAACGCGGCCGTCGTTGATGAGCGCAACGGGGCCGGCGATGTAATGGAACTCGATGGGCTGAAGCTTGGCATTGAGGCGCGCCCCGCGAATGTCGATGGGCGACTGCTCATGGCCTTTGGAGCAAAGACGGTACGCTGGATCGAGCTTGCCCCAGTCGAGTCCTCCGGTTTTTCCCTGATAGCTCCAGTTAGCAGTGGGGGCAGTGGACTGAGCGGCGGCGACGGCGGAGACAGCCAGTAAAAAAACGGCAAGACGCATCGTTCTCTCCTTTAAAGGGCTGAAGAAATTCTATTGGATGGACGCAGAGATGGGGAAAAAGAAACAAGATTATCTTCGGCGGCAGCGGGAGAGTTTTTGTATGCGCGTGCATGGGAATTTATCCGGTAGTGTCCAGTCTTTTGTGTAAACAGTCTGGTTGAAGTTTTGTTTCCGAT